>NZ_JBKOTV010000003.1:0-154408 GCF_049738055.1 Streptococcus sp. CL6.22
AACAAGGTTATAGCCTTGTTTCTTGAATTCTGTGATTTGACTTGTTGTGCTGTAGGCAATGGCTTCACCTGACTTACCTGTCACTTCATCTGTTGTGAGAACACGGTTACCATTAGTACTTACATAACGGATAACAGCTTTTTGATTTTCTTTTTCAATGACCACATTAGAGTCTGTACCAACAGCATCTAAATCATTATCGTCGTTTGGATCAATAGTTTTTGTTTCTGCATTATATCCGTGAATAGATTGGTTGTCACTAATTTTCCAACCAACTGGTGCTTGAGGAATTTCAGTAACATCTGCTCTTGTTGTATCATTAAAGTCGTTTTTATATTGTCGACGAATAGCATCTTCTTTATTCTCGACTACCTCACCATTTGAATTGATGTAATGTCCATCTTTGTCAACTAAATTGATATAACCTAAGTCTTTATACCAAACGTTGACAACTGTTTCATTTATATAGTCTGGGTTAACTGTTAACTCATCAACACTCTTGGCATCTGCGTAGAAACCTGGATTGACCGGTGTCATAACTTTCTTGAAAGTATAATCCAAATCTCCGATAGCACGTTTCCGACGACGCGAACTACCTTGTGCTGCATGAGCCTCAATAGCACTCTTTAATCTCAAGCTCGCTTCTTGATCTAACGGAATATTCCATCCGCCTTTTATATTTGCCTTTGCATCTTCAACTCGAAGTCCCTTTACAGGTTTTAAGGCAGTTTTATCTTTTTCTACTGACTCTTTATCTACTTCAGAAGTTTTTTCAGCCACCTTTGATTCTGTATTTTTCTTTTCAGCAGATTCAATTTTGCTCACTACTTCAATTTTATCAGCAACTTTAGTTGTAGTTGTCCCTCTAAGTTCCAAAGCGATAACTGCTGCTTGAAGATCAGACTCTGCTTGAGATAATTCTGACTCTGTCACATCTGCTTTATTTAATAATCCTTTAGCAGATTGGATACTATTTTGAAGGCGTTTTACACTATCTTCAGTATATAACTTAAGCTCCAATTTTTCTGCACGCGAAAGAGCCGTTAACAATTTTGACTTGTCAACAGCATCTTGATGACTTACTTCTTCTTTTTTATCTTTTGCTTCTTCAACTTTTTCTGCTGGCACTTTAGCTTCATCAGATTTAGCTGGAGTTACTTCTACTGGGTTAGCAACAGTTGGAGCTGCATAAGTTGTTTCTTTTTTAGGTGTAGAAACTTCTGCTGTTTTAGTAGCTTCATCTACCTTATCAACAGAGACACTATTAGTTGCCTCAGGATGTTGTTCCTCCGCTTGTACTGCTTGCGCATTGGCAGCAGTTCCCAAGACTAAGGCTGTCCCGAGCAAGACACTAGCCGCACCAAAGTGATACTTACGAATAGAGTATCGTTGTTGCATGCTATACCAGTCAAATGATTTCTTATGTGAATGTTTCATTGTGAACTCCTAGAAAGTATTTTATAATTTTAACTCTACAACTATTCAATATATAAATCAATATTTTCTGAAGAATTAATATATTCTGTTTTTGCACCTAAGAGCCACTTATCTTATTCTAAATTTTCTGATTACTAACGACAATTTTCTTACTCTAAGTTTTTTGTACTTTTTAGACAAAAACATGATATAATAAATTAAGGAGGAAATACCTATATGCGTAACCTTTTATCTACGAAAGATCAGCGACAATTACGTTTAATGGAAACCTTGATTCAACATCGCGATTGGTTGAAATTACATGAACTTGCCGATAAGTTAGGATGTACTGAGCGAATCTTAAAAAGTGATTTAAATGAATTGCGTGCTGCATTTCCAACTATCGACATCCAATCTTCTGTTAACGGAATTATGATAGATTTAGAAGTTAATACTAGCGTTGAAGATATTTATCAATATTTTCTTGCTCATTCTCAATCTTTTCAATTACTAGAGTATCTGTTTTTTAATGAGGGCCTACCTATTTATCGAACAATAGAAAATCTTCACTCTAGTAATGCCAACCTCTATCGATTGGGCAGAAATATTACAAAAACTCTGTCAACTCAATTCCAAATTGAACTATCATTTACTCCATCCGAAATACGTGGCAATGAAATCGATATTCGCTATTTTTTTGCCCAATATTTTTCTGAGCGCTATTATTTCCTAGACTGGCCTTTTCCTGACCTTCCTGAAGAGGATTTAACAGAGTTCACTGACTTCTTCTATAAGATCACGAATTATCCAATGCGATTTTCAATCTATAGAATGTACAAATTGATGATAGCCATCAGTATTTACCGCATTAAAAACGGTCATTTCATCGACTTACCAAATCATTTCTACGATGAATACTACCCTCTTTTGATGAGTATTCCAAACTTTGAGGAGATACTTGTCCATTTTTCTGAAAAACTGGGACTGGAAATCACCCCAGATATCATTGCCCAAATTTTTATATCCTTTATTCAAAACAATCTTTTCTTAGATCCTCAAGAATTCTTCAACTCTTTAGAAGATAACAGTGAAGCAAGATACTCTTACCAATTTCTTAGTCAAATATTAGAACGCCTAGCAAAACAATATAAGATTACTTTTACTAACCACGATGAGCTTATTTGGCATTTACACAACACTGCTTTCTTTGAAAGACAGGAAATCTTTTCTACCCCAATCTTATTTGAACAAAAAGCATTGACGATTAAAAAATTTGAAGTTTACTTCCCAGACTTTATGGGAAGTGCACGTCAAGAACTGGCCCAATATCGTCAGGCAATTGGACAGCATGACCATCCTGAACAGTTGGAACACTTGATGTACACCATCTTAACCCATGCTGAAAACCTCTCTACTCAGTTGTTAGAAAATCGACCACCTATCAAGGTTTTGATTATCAGTAATTTTGACCATGCTATATCCCTTACCTTTGTTGATATGCTTTCCTACTACTGTAATAACCGCTTTACCTTCGATACTTGGGATGAATTGGAAACGAGTCCTGAGATTTTAAATCAGACAGGTTATGATATCATCGTGTCTAATTTCTATATTCCAGGAATTACCAAGAAGTTTATTTGTCAAAATCATCTGTCAATAATGGATTTGGTTAATCATCTTAATACTTTATCAAATGAGATTCATTTGTCCAATACTTTATAAGCTAGAAAAAAGTCAGCATAATCCTGCTGACTTTTTCTCTTATCTGATTTCTAAACTTCCTTAACAAAAACCAATTCCTGTGGTTGTGACAAATCTTCTCGGTAGGCAAATCCGGCAAAGTTCAAGCGACGTGCTTCCTCCACAGTTTGTACTTGATTTTCTATTAGAGATGTTAGGAAGGCACCACGCGCTTTCTTGGAAATGGTTGAGTGAATCTTCAGCTGACCACCTCTATCCTCCATGAATTTGAAGGTCACCATTTTTTCTCTGATTTCCTTAGAAAACACAGTCTCAAACTCGGACGACAAGAGAGAAAAAATCATTTCTTCCTGCTTCACAGCTTCATCATAGGCTGCCTTCCAATGGCTCTTCAAAGTCTTACCAGCGACTTTTAACTTCATCAAAAAGTCCAAACGGTGAGGGGCCATAGGTGACAAGGCTGGAACAACACCGTACAAGGCCGAGGTAATGAAGACATGATTTTCAAGATAGGCTTGTTCTGCCTCGTCCAGTTTGTCTCGCTTGATATGACGGTACATAAGCCCATCAAAAAGTTTCAAGGCTGGATAGTGTTGAGCAGTTTGTTTTTTTAAAGTTTGGATATTTTGAAATTCTGCCACAGCTTTCTCGGCTGAAACTTTGTAAAAACTCTCCAATTGACTAACAGAATAGAGAGCCAAGGCATCCAGCACAGCCTGACTTTCTGGTTTTAAAGGAGTGGCTTCAATACTTGGCAAGTCTGTGTTCATTTCTTTTGCTGTTGGGATTAAAATTTTCATATTGATAGTGTAGCATATTTTTTTGCCACTACCAAGGAATTCATCTGAAAAGAGACTGGGAAAAAGGCATTAAAATTAAAAAATGCATAGTATCAGGAATTGAGAAATCTTGATACCATGCGTTTTATGATGGAAAGATTTACTTCATTTTTTCCTGAAATTGAGGTTTTGCCCAGCCTCTCCTCTTACTGAACTTTAAAGGTCTTAAGATAGTTATCTTTTCCTACTTGACCTTCGAAGGTTTTACCATTTTCAAGGTAAGGAAGGTCATCTGATACTGAGGCCTTGACCTTGTATATCTTACCATCAACTTTAAAAAAGTAGACGGTGTCGCCCTTGATAACAGCTGATTTGAGGTCTTCCACCACACCCTTGATACTTTCTGTCGTTTCATTATCAATTTCAAGGTCGTTTTTATTAGCGTACTTGCTGAGTAGCTCTTCCACTGTCGTAGCTACGATAACGTTTTGGTACTCGACTGCATCTACCAAAGCGTACTCTTTGACCAAGCCAGCATTGTCCTTCAAGCCCATGATGTAGAGAGGTTTGTCATTGAGGTTGATGAGGATTGGGAAGGTTGCCTTGTAGGATTTCTCCTGAACAGCACCTTCGGCTGATTCACGGGCTGATTCTTCGGTCGCAGAAGCCAAACTATACTTAGTGATTTCTCCTGTTCGCATATTTTCAAGGATAAAACCAAGATTACTTTCATCTGCATTGGCCGATGTCACACCTGTGTAGAGGTAGATGTCATTACCGATAGACAAGTAATTATAGCCCTTGGTAGTCTGGGTCACGTTTTTCTTGGAAATCATGGCATTCCAGAAACCGTCCTTGTACTTACCGTTGTAGTTAATTTGCTCAATAGTTTCCTCAGCTGGATAAACCCTGTCCACCCATTCTGGAACATCTGCCAAGCTGTATTCCTTGGTTTCTCCATTTGTGGCATCCAAGATAATGACTGAAACAGGACGAGGAACCGCAAGTCCAAATTGCTTTTGGTAAACCGTTGCTACATAGAAAGGATTACCCTCATCGTCCACCTCAAAAGATGGAGTCTTGAAGATTTTAGTTGGGTACTTCAAGCGTAGGTGACGCTTGACATCACGGTTAAAATACTCCGAGTCAGAATACTTGATTGGTGTCTTCAAGTCCACCAAGTCCGCATTACCGGTTACCATGTCCACCTTGATATACTCGCCGATTCCCTTAGCCTGATTATTAAACCACTTGATAGGGTCTGCATATTCTAAGGGTGTAACCCGATAAGGCTTCCCATCAATCGTCAATTGGGTATAGGTGTCTGCCGCTACGTACTGCGACACCTTATCCGTTAGGGAACCCAAGTAGCGGTCACCAATTTTTTCAGCAGTACTTCTATCTAAAATAGGAACCTTACTGGTGTCAGTCTTAGGAAATTCAGTAAAGTCTTTTTCAGTAACCGTGACTACATTGGCATAATTCTTAGCCTGAAAAATGCTAGAAGTCACCAAGGAAACCAAAGCTGCCAAGAGAAGAATTCCTCCAATAGAAGCTAAAAGGATTTTCCCTAACCGATTGATTTTGAAACCCTCTAGATTTAAGGCAGCTTCTGCCTTGCCGTGGCGCACATGAACCGTTTTGACTAAATTGATTCCCTTGCCAAAGCCAAATAAGACTGCCACAACCAGCAAATGCCCACAGAGGAAGAAGAGAAATTCCCAGCTGGTCAGGTTAAGAGGCGGTAAAAAGATATACCAGGTCGTTGCGATAAAAATAAGTTCAAAGACTATTCGTTTCATTTGCTTTCCTCCTAAATGATTCGTCCTTCCAAATGATCCAGTTCATGCTGGCAAATCTGAGCTGGGAAGCCTGTCAAGGTAATGGTCTGTTCCTGCCACTTGCTGTCACGATAGGCAATCCTTATAGTTTCATAACGCCTAGTAGGTCTAACACCTACCAAGGACAAACAGCCTTCCTCTGTCTCATAAGGTCCTTCAAAGGACAGGAGCACTGGGTTAAACATCACCACAGGAACCAAGCCAAGATTAAAAATAATCACGCGCTTCTGCACCCCAATCATATTGGCAGCCAGACCAACACAGGTCTCACGATTTGCTAAGAGCGTATCTTGTAAATCTCTGGCAAGATACAGATCTTCCTGACTTGCCGGCTGAGACACCTGAGATAAAAACAAAATATCCTTTACAATTTTCTTCTCCACTTCCTCACACTCCTCTTACTTTTTACTATATTATAGCAATTATAGCACAAAAGCCGACAACTGCAAGCCCTTTCCCTCAACTGTAACAAAAAGCCATCCGAAGATGACTTTTTTTAAATCGCATTCTTGTCAAAACCGAGTTTACGTTGAACAAACTTAACAATTTCGACGATAATAATCATTGAGAAGCTTCCGCCCATAACGATTCCCCATTGTGACAAGTCTAGTTTGGTTACGTGGAAGATTCCTTCAAGCGGTTCTACGACAATTGTTGCCATGAGAAGGATGAAAGATACCAAGATGGACCAGTTAAATGTCTTAGACTTGAATGGACCAACTGTCAAGATGGATTGATAGACAGATTTCACATTGTAAGCATGGAAGAGCTGAATCAAACCAAGGGTTGCAAAGGCCATAGTAAGGGCATCTGCGTGAATGGCATGATTGTCACCCACGTGAACTGGGTAAAGAAGGGCAAGACCATAAACACTCATAACAATAGCTGCTTGGAGTACACCTTGATAGATGATAGAACTCAAAACACCACCTGAGAAGAAGCTTGCCTTGCGTCCACGTGGTTTATGGTTCATGACACCAGGCTCAGCAGGTTCAACACCTAGTGCGATAGCTGGGAAGGTATCTGTTACCAAATTGATCCACAAAAGATGAACTGGCTGTAAGACATCCCAACCAAACAAGGTTGATAGGAAGATTGTTAATACTTCAGCAGTATTGGCAGAAAGCAGATACTGAATAGTCTTTTGAATGTTTGAGAAGACCTTACGTCCTTCTTCAACTGCAACAATGATAGTCGCAAAGTTATCATCTGCAAGAATCATGTCAGAAGCCCCCTTAGAAACCTCTGTACCAGTGATTCCCATACCGATACCGATATCGGCTGTTTTCAGAGCTGGCGCATCATTGACACCATCACCTGTCATGGCAACGACTTTACCTTGTTTTTGCCAAGCCTTGACGATACGAACCTTGTGCTCTGGAGACACACGGGCGTAAACAGAGTATTGACCAACTACTTTTTCAAAGTCTTCATCTGACAATTCATTGAGTTCAGCACCAGTTAAAACGTGGCCTTCGGTATCGTTTGCGTCAATGATTCCCAAACGTTTGGCAATGGCTTCTGCTGTATCTTGATGGTCACCAGTGATCATGATTGGACGGATTCCAGCTTCCTTAGCCACACGAACAGCCTCAGCGGCTTCAGGACGTTCAGGATCAATCATCCCAATCAAACCAGTAAAGATTAAATCATTTTCGAGATCTTCAGAAGTGAGGTTTTCTGGAATGCTGTCGATAATCTTATACGCACCTGCAAGGACACGCAAAGCTTGGTGGGCCATTTCAGAGTTGTTTGTGTGAATGAGGTTTGTAACCTTCTCATCAATCGGAGCAATATCCCCAGCCTTATCACGAAGAACACAACGTTTCAAAAGTTGGTCTGGCGCACCCTTGACTGCTACAAGAAAACGACCATCTGGCAATGGGTGAACCGTTGACATGAGCTTACGGTCAGAGTCAAATGGTAACTCAGCCACACGTGGATATTTCTCTAAGAAACCTTTGACATCGTAACCCTTATCCAAGGCATACTGGATAAAGGCTGTTTCGGTTGGATCACCAATCAGGTTGCCTTCCACATCAATTTTCGTATCATTAGCCAAGACAACTGAACGAAGAAGGGGCATTTCAAGACCTAGTTCAATGTCATCAGCTGAGTCATGTAAGACCGCGTCGTAGAATACTTTTTCGACTGTCATTTTGTTCATGGTCAGCGTACCAGTCTTATCAGAAGCGATGATTTCTGTTGAACCAAGAGTTTCTACAGCTGGCAACTTACGAACGATTGAGTTTCGTTTGGCTAAAACTTGAGTACCAAGTGCAAGAACGATGGTTACGATAGCAGGAAGCCCTTCTGGAATGGCTGCAACAGCAAGCGCAACAGAGGTCATCAACTCACCAAGTGGATTTTTCCCTTGAATGAAGACACCCACTACAAAAGTAACAAGGGCAATGACCAAGATAGCATAGGTCAATACCTTAGAAAGGTTGTTCAAGTTTTGTTTGAGTGGTGTATCCGTCTCATCCGCATCTTGAAGCATGCCAGCGATATGACCAACTTCCGTGTACATACCTGTATTGACAACAACACCAAGACCACGACCATAAGTCACATTTGAGTTTTGGAAGGCCATATTGACACGGTCACCAATACCAGCATCTGCAGCAAGTTCAACTGTCAAGTCTTTTTCGACTGGCACAGACTCACCTGTCAAGGCAGCTTCTTCAATTTTAAGAGAATTGGCTTCAAGCAAACGTAGGTCTGCAGGTACTACATCACCAGCTTCAAGGGCAACAATATCTCCTGGAACCAATTCTTTAGAGTCAATCTCAGCCATGTGCCCATCACGAAGAACACGGGCAGCTGGACTAGACATGGATTTGAGGGCTTCGATAGCTTCCTCTGCTTTTCCTTCTTGGTAAACACCAAAGGCAGCATTGATGATTACCACGGCTAAGATGATAATGGCATCTGCGATATCTTCCCCACCAGAAGTCACAACTGACAAGATAGCCGCCGCAACTAGGATGATAATCATCAAATCCTTAAATTGCTCGATAAATTTGACCAGGATTGATCGTTTCTCGCCTTCTTCGAGTTCATTATGGCCAAATTCAGCAAGGCGCTTTTCCGCCTCACTTGATGACAAACCTTGCTCGGTCGCATCCACAGCCTTCAAGACCTCTTCAGGACTCTGAGTGTAAAACGCTTGGCGTTTTTGTTCTTTTGACATGTGTCTCCTCCTTGACATTGTGTGCAAAACAGACTCTCTTTTCCCTCATCGCATCTTTTCACGACAAACAAAAAGAGACCTGTTAATCATAACAAGTCTCGCTGTTTAAGATAGTGCCGGAAAGCATACTTTTCAGTATAAAATTCGGAATGACGACACTATCACAGGTTTCTGCCAGCTACTCCCTTGAGTAGTTCTATTATACCAAATTTTGAAAAGTTTTCAAAGAGTAAAAACTGCCTTGTTTGAATTTTCCCTTGAAAACCAGTATAATGGTAGAATGCTATGTGACTAGAAAGGAAGTTGAATGAAGCAATCTATTTCAAATCTCAAGTTAGCTGAGCGTGGGGCCATCATCAGTATTTCGACCTACCTGCTCTTGTCTGCAGCCAAATTAGCAACTGGCCACCTTCTTGATTCATCCAGTTTGGTGGCAGATGGTTTCAATAACGTATCCGATATCATTGGAAATGTGGCCCTCTTGATTGGGATTCGAATGGCACGCCAGCCTGCGGACCGTGACCACCGTTTTGGTCACTGGAAGATTGAGGATTTGGCTAGCTTAATCACTTCCATCATCATGTTCTATGTTGGCTTTGATGTTCTAAGGGATACCATTCAGAAGATTCTCAGTCGTGAAGAAACGGTTATTGATCCTCTTGGTGCAACTCTAGGAATTATTTCTGCATCGATTATGTTTGTAGTTTATCTCTACAATACTCGCCTCAGTAAGAAATCCAACTCCAAGGCACTAAAGGCAGCAGCCAAGGACAATCTTTCTGATGCAGTCACCTCACTTGGTACTACCATTGCCATCCTGGCCAGCAGTTTCAATTATCCCATTGTGGATAAACTGGTTGCCATTATCATCACTTTCTTTATCTTGAAAACTGCTTATGATATCTTCATCGAGTCTTCTTTTAGTCTTTCAGATGGCTTTGACGACCGTCTGCTTGAGGACTATCAAAAGGCCATTATGGAAATTCCCAAAATCAGCAAGGTTAAGTCCCAAAGAGGTCGCACCTACGGTAGCAACATTTATCTTGATATTACGCTAGAAATGAATCCTGACTTGTCTGTTTTTGAGAGTCATGAAATCGCGGATCAAGTCGAGTCTATGCTGGAGGAACGTTTTGGCGTCTTTGATACCGATGTCCATATTGAGCCAGCGCCTATCCCTGAGGATGAAATTTTAGACAATGTCTACAAAAAATTGCTTATGCGCGAACAATTGATTGACCAAGGAAATCAACTGGAAGAACTCTTGGCTGACGATTTTGTCTATATTCGTCAAGATGGAGAGCAGATGGATAAAGAGGCCTATAAAGCCGAAAAAGACTTGAATTCTGCTATCAAAGACATTCAAATCACTTCCATCAGTCAAAAGACCAAACTCATCTACTATGAATTAGATGGCATCGTCCATACCAGTATCTGGCGACGCCACGAAACCTGGCAAAATATCTTTCATCAAGAAACCAAAAAAGAATAGAGAAATCCTGTCATGAGACGGGATTTTTCTATTCTTTTAACTATTAAAGTCACTTAGATACTCATAGCGTTCGTATTTTTCAAGGAGTGCTTCGTTATTCTCATCTAATTCTTTTTGGAGAGTAGCCAGCTTACCAAAGTCAGAACCATTGGCCTGCATCTCCTCTTCAATAGCAGCGATACGATTTTCCAAGGTTTCAATATCGCCTTCAATGCTTGCCCACTCCTGCTTTTCTTGGTAGGTCATGCGTTTCTTGTCTTCACGGACCTTGACCACTTTCTCCTTTTCGACCTTTTGCACTTGATTGGCCATCTCTGTTTCAAAGGCTTTTTCATCAAGGTAATCAGTGTAATGACCAAAGAAAGGACGAATTTTACCATCCTCAAATGCAAGAATCTTGGTCGCTACCTTATCCAAGAAATAGCGGTCGTGACTAACAGTCAAAACTAGACCCGCAAAGCCTTGCAAGAAATTCTCCAAAACTGTCAAAGTCGCAATATCTAGGTCATTTGTCGGTTCGTCCAAGAGAAGAACATTTGGTTTTTCCAAGAGTAATTTGAGGAGATAAAGACGTTTTTTCTCTCCCCCAGACAATTTCTCAATCAAGGTTCCATGCGTCGAACGTTGGAAAAGGAACTGCTCCAGCAACTCTGCAATTGAAGTCGTAGAACCACCGCTGGTCTTGACCTCTTCTGCCACTTCCTGCAAGTAATTGATCACTCGCTTGCTTTCATCCAAGCCCTCAATTTGCTGAGAAAAATAGGCGATGCGAACAGTTTCCCCTATGACAACTTGGCCTTCAGTTGGATCAAGACTTCCTGCAATCAGGTTGAGCAGGGTTGATTTCCCAACACCGTTGTCCCCAACGATTCCAATACGGTCTTTGGCCTGCACCAAGAGATTAAAATCTTGCAAAATGGGCTTATTTTCATAGGCAAAGGAAACATCCTGAAACTCGATGACTTTCTTCCCAATACGACTGGTTTCAAAGTTCATGGTCAAATCTGTTTCAGCAACGCCACCTGAGACTTCTTTCTTCAAGTCGTGGAAACGATTGATACGAGCTTGCTGCTTGGTTGCACGCGCCTGCGGTTGTCTGCGCATCCAGGCCAATTCTTGCTTATAAAGTTGTTCTTTTTTGTGAAGAAGAGCCGCGTCACGCTCATCCTGTTCCGCCTTAAGGCGAACATAGTCCTGATAATTGCCCTGATATTCGGTCAAGCCTGCGCGATCCAATTCGAAAATCCGTGTTGACAAAGCGTCTAAGAAATAACGATCGTGAGTGATAAAGAGAACTGTCTTCTTAGAATTTTTTAAAAAGAGGGTCAGCCACTCAATAGTCGCAATATCCAGATGGTTGGTTGGCTCATCCAAAAGCAAGAGGTCGTGGTTGCCAAGTAAAACTTGCGCCAATTGGACCCGTCTTCTTAGACCACCTGACAATTCCCCAACAGGAGTAGATAAGTCCTGAATACCCAGCTTGCTGAGAACGGTCTTGACCTGACTCTCAATTTCCCAAGCTTGAAGAGAATCCATCTCTGCCATAACCCGTTCCAAACGAGCCTGCTTGTCCTCACTGTAGTTGAGCATGATCAACTCATACTCACGAATGAGCTGGATTTCCTTAAGGTCGCTGGATAGAACCGTATCCAAGACCGTCTTGCTATCATCAAAATCAGGATCCTGGGTCAAGTAACCAATTTGATAATCATTCTTAGCTGAAAAGGGACTGACATCCCCATCAAAGCCAGAAACACCAGAAAGAACATCCAAAAGGGTAGTCTTGCCCGTTCCATTGACACCAATCAGACCGATTCTGTCTAGGTCATGGATGATAAAGGAAATATCCTTAAAAACGGTCTTGTCACCAACCGATTTACTTAGTTTTTCAACGATAAAATCACTCATTTTTTCTCCCTCAGATAAGCATGGATAGCTTGACGGTCATTTTCCAATTCTCCATCGACAATGGCATATTCAATCTCTGTTAAAATCTCTCCCAAATCTGGCCCAGGTTGATAGCCATATTCCTTAATCAAAATGCCACCATTAATCTGAATTTCTTTCTTATCATGAATGGTCAAACTCTGGTAGGTTTCTGTGATAGCTTGTGGGTTGACTTCTTTTCCTTGAGCCTGACGAAGATTTTCAGCCTGTAAAAGCAAAGCCAAGTCAAAGCGGTAACAATCTCGCTTGCTCAATTCTCCCTTTTCACGCAGAGCCAAAATAGTCAGCAAATCCTGTACCTGTTTAGCAAACTGGCGTGAGGTCTTCCAAGCCTTCAAAAATGGCTGCGCATTTTCAATCTCCAAAGCCCACAGTAGAGCTGCCCAGGCTTGCTCAGAAGATTCAAAAGTAAAATCAGTCTCCAAATCAAACAGTCTGTTGAGCTTGTTCTGGCTAGATGCCATATCAGGGAGATAATCATAAGCTTGACTCTCAATCATGGAAGCCAATCCCCTTCTCCAAAAGGGAGCCAGCAAGAGTTTATCAAACTCGACAAATGTACGCTCCACAGAAATTTTCTCCAAAAGCGGCGTCAAGATTTTCATAGCTTTAAATGTTTCTGGCTCAAGTTCAAAACCAAGACTGGCCTGAAAACGGAAACCACGCATAATTCGCAGAGCATCTTCGTTGAAACGCTCACTAGCCACTCCAACTGCTCGCAAGACTTGCTTTTCCAAATCCTCTAAACCATAGAACAAGTCAACAATTTCTCCTGTCTCGTCCAAGGCAAAGGCATTGACTGTAAAATCACGGCGCTTGAGGTCTTCTTCTAGCGAGCGCACAAAGGAAACCGCACTTGGTCTGCGATAGTCCACATAGACATCCTCTGTCCGAAAGGTGGTTACCTCATACTCCTCATCCCCATCTAAAACCAAGACGGTTCCATGCTCGATTCCGATATCGGCTGTTCGAGGAAAAATCTGCTTGGTCTCTTCTGGATAAGAAGACGTCGCAATATCCACATCGTGGATGGGACGATTGAGAAGGGCATCTCGAACAGATCCCCCAACAAAATAGGCTTCAAAGCCTGCTTCTTTAATTTTTTCTAATACTGGTAAAGCCTTCTGAAATTCAGAAGGCATTTGCGTTAATCTCATAATAAGTGTTCTAATCCATAGACAAGCTCATGACGCTTGACAACTTCTTTAATTCCCAAATTCACCCCTGTCATGAAGGAGCTGCGATCATAGGAGTCATGACGGAGGGTCAATCCTTCTCCCTGATTGCCAAAAATGACTTCCTGATGGGCTACTAAGCCTGGCAAACGAACTGAGTGGATGCGCATGCCATCAAAGTCAGCACCACGGGCACCTGCAATCAATTCTTCCTCATCTGCTGCACCCTGCTGGATAGACTCTCGAACTTCTGCCATTAACTCAGCTGTTTTAATAGCTGTTCCACTCGGTGCATCCTTTTTCTTGTCATGATGGAGCTCGATAATCTCCACATTTGGGAAATATTTGGCAGCCTGCGTCGCAAATTGCATGAGTAAAACAGCACCTAAGGCAAAATTAGGAGCGATCAAGCCACCCAAATTTTGTTCACGAGAAAATGCTTTTAGTTCTGCAATTTCTTCACTAGTAAAGCCTGTCGTTCCAACCACTGGAGCAAAACCATTTTCAAGAGCAAAACGTGTATTTTCGTAGGCAACAGTTGGAGTAGTAAAATCTACCCAGACATCCGCTTCAAAGCCTGCTAAATCAGCCTTATCCTTGAAAACAGGAATTCCCTGCCATTCTGATTCAGACTCAAAAGGATCCAAAACTGCTACCAAGTCCAAATCTGAATCAGCCAAGACCATCTGACAAGCAGCTTGGCCCATCTTTCCCTTAAAACCAGCAATAATTACTCGAATACTCATCTCTACTCCTGTCTAAGATACAAAGCCTGTAAGAGCACAACGTGAAAATAGGAGTTCTGATCAAGGAGTAAATACTCCTTGGAAGACCTATCTTTTTCACACAGGATTCCAGGCGTGTTCAATTATCAAGATACAAAGGACCTTAGCTGCCCATGAAAAATAGGGGATGGCGCTGACTTTCCACAAAAGGCAAGACAGACATCTTTTTTCAAGAGGCAGGTAGTCCGTGTTCAATTTCTAAGATACAAGCCTTCTTAACTAGTCTAGAAGTGCTAACTAAATCACTGGAATATAACCCAGAGCAATACTTCCTGCTCCTAGGTGTGTTCCAATGACACTACCAAATGTAGCAAGTGAAATATCCGTACCCACTTCAGAATCTAGCAAGTGCTGACGCAATTCTTCAGCCTTTTCAGGAGCATTCCCGTGAATGACAATGATACGGTATTGGCCTGAAGCTGTTGCTTCCTTGATAATCTCAATTAAACGCTTGGTTGCTTTCTTTTCAGTACGAACTTTTTCGTACACTTCAATCACACCTTGGTCATTAAAATAAAGAATCGGCTTAATGCTTAGCAGATTGCCCAAAATCGCAGCTCCATTTGAAAGGCGTCCCCCTTTAACCAAGTGGTCCAAGTCATCCACCATGATGAAAGCAGATGTGTGACTAATCTGAATAGCTAGCTTATCCTGAATAATGGCAAAGTCATCGCCCTGGTCTCGCCAGTTAAAGACACTTTCAACCATGATACCCAGAGGAGCACTTGTGATCAAAGTGTCTGGAAAAGCAATGGTTAAGCCCTCATAGTCATCCACCATATACTGGATATTTTGGTAAAAACCTGAAATTCCAGAAGATAGGAAAAGCCCCAAAGCATGTGTATAGCCTTGTTCTTTAAGCGAAGTTAGAATCTCATCTAACTTGGCAATACTTGGTTGACTGGTCTTAGGCAATTCAGAAGCCTGAGCCATTTTTTGGTAAAATTCCTCAGCAGTCAGATTGATCCCTTCGACATACTCCTCACCATCAATATTAACAGGAATATCCAAGACAAATAAATCTTCTCTTTGCAAGGTATCTGCACTGAGATAGGCAGAGGAATCTGTGATAACAGCTAATTTCATATTAGAACTCCAAATTGATTCCTGGTAAGTCTAATGCAATTTCAGTTACTTCATAAGTCAAACGGTTGAGCATGTTCAAACATGGACGAGCCAATGTTTCAACTTCATCTTGATTAAACTCACTTGGTTCATTGACAATACGACCTTCCACATGGTTCACTTGAGAAATCGTTCCACTAATTACAAATTTGTCAAAGACAATCATAAAACTCAAGACAACCACTAAAGATGTCACTTGATTTTCTTGGTCATGTTGGAGTAATTGGAAGTTCACATCCACCTTAGTTTCAGGAGCTCCATTTTCATTTTCCCATTCAAAATTACGCGCATCAAAATGATACTGACTGACAAATTCTTGTTCACGTTTAAGATTCATGTCTTTCTCCCTCGGCTACAATATTATAAGCTATTGTACCATAATTTTTTATTTTCATCTAGTTTTCTAGGATTTAGTCAATCCCGATTTCAGCTCGAACTACGTCTGCGATAGTATCAACATAGTAGTCCACTTCTTCTGTTGTAGGTGCTTCTGCCATGACACGCAAAAGGGGCTCTGTTCCACTTGGGCGCACAAGGATACGGCCATTCCCTGCCATTTCTTTTTCCATCTTCTCGATGATAGCCTTGATAGCTGGCACTTCCATAGCCTTTTCCTTCATGGCATTTTCCACTCGGATATTGACTAATTTTTGTGGATAGATGGTTACTTCTGCTGCCAACTCTGACAAGCTCTTACCAGTTTCCTTCATAATTTTGGTCAATTGAACAGCGGATAATTGACCGTCACCTGTGGTATTGTAATCCATTAAGATGACGTGACCAGACTGTTCACCACCAAGGTTATAGCCTGATTTTCTCATTTCTTCAACAACGTATCGGTCGCCAACTGCAGTGACTGCCTTGTTGATTCCTTCGCGGTCCAAGGCCTTGTGGAAACCAAGGTTAGACATCACGGTTGTCACAATTGTATTTTGAGCCAATTGTCCTTTTTCAGAAAGGTATTTCCCGATGATGTACATAATCTTGTCACCATCAACGATGTCGCCATTTTCATCAACAGCAATCAAACGGTCACTGTCTCCGTCAAAGGCCAAACCAATAGCTGAGCCGCTTTCTTTGACCACATCTTGAAGAGCTTCTGGGTGAGTTGAACCAACATTAAGGTTGATGTTAAGACCATCTGGTGTTTCCCCGATAACAGTTAATTGAGCGCCAAGGTCTGCAAAGATTTGACGGGCACTTGTAGACGCCGCACCGTTTGCTGTGTCCAAGGCAACCTTCATTCCCTCAAGAGGAGTTCCAGTTGAAACAAGATAGCCTTCATACTTACGCAAGCCTTCTGGATAATCTACCAAGGTTCCCAAGCCTTCTGCACTTGGACGAGGAAGAGTATCTTCCGCAGCGTCTAGCAAGGCTTCAATTTCTGCTTCTTTTTCATCGTCCAGTTTGAAGCCATCACCGCCAAAGAACTTAATTCCATTATCAAGGGCTGGATTGTGGCTAGCAGAAATCATGACACCAGCACTTGCTCCTTCAGTTTTTACCAAGTAAGCTACTGCTGGTGTTGCCAAAACACCTAGTTTGTATACGTGAATACCAACTGAAAGAAGACCAGCTACCAAGGCAGATTCTAGCATTTCCCCAGAAATACGTGTATCACGTCCCACAAAAACTTTCGGTGCTTCCGTTTCATGTTGGCTAAGAACATAGCCTCCAAAACGTCCTAGTTTAAAGGCCAATTCTGGCGTTAGTTCTACGTTAGCTTCTCCACGGACTCCATCAGTCCCAAAATATTTACCCATTTTTATAAAATCCTTTTCCTATTTTTAATTCGTTTTTGAACTAGTTGCTTTCGTTGACGAAGATGTCTCCGACGAACTGCTTGTAGTTGAATTTGATGTGTTTGAACTTGTACCCACAGGTTTTGTAGTGACCTTCATTGTCGTATCAAATGGAGTAATCACCGCTGGTAAGACAACACCATTACGGTCGATTGCCTGCAAAGGTACTGAACCGCTATAATTACCTGTTATGCGTTCGCTAGTTGGTAAAAGCGCAATAATGCGATCGATTTTAGCTAATGTTTCTTGGTCAGTTGTGACAGAAACCCGTTCATTTGACACAGTTACACTATCAATTTGTAACTTAGGATCAATCTGGCTTTGGTCAACTTGTGGCACAACAATCATACCATCTCGCTTAACCTTCTTCCCAACTTTCACTGTGATCTTTTGAGGAGTTGCCACAGCAGTCAATCCGCTTGGAAGATTTTCAATATTCAAGGGAACTTCAATCGTTCCAACACTGGCATCCGTCAAATCAGCAGTTACCTTAAACTTACGAGTGCTCTCCTGCATTTCGCTGGCCAAGGTCACACGATTGGCACCTGTCAGCACAACTGAAACTTCTGATGCAAATCCACTAATGAAATACTGGTCATTATCATAGTGAATAACGATAGGAACGTTCGTTATCGTATTGGTGTAAGTTTCTGATTTAACCTGCCTTGCAGTATTGCTATTTTGAAAGTTGGTTGACGTTGCATAGATAAATAAGATACAAGCAAAAAAGAGAGATGAAATGATATATAGACTATTTTTTCTCATATTTCCAACCTCCTAGCAAACGGTCCTTGAAACTGACTTTTTCCTCAACAGCTGGCAAAAGAATTGCTCGTAGCTCTGCTTCAAATTCTTCAATCGTCAAGTCGTGCTTGAAAACACTGTTATAGGTAATAGAAATGCCACCTGTTTCCTCTGAGACGATGAAGGTCAAGGCATCGGATACTTCTGACAAACCGATAGCCGCCCGGTGTCTGGTCCCAAATTCCTTGGAAATCCCTGTACTTTCTGTCAAGGGCAGATAGGCAGAGGTTACTGCTATTCGATTTTCTCTGATAATCACAGCACCATCGTGTAGGGGAGTGTTGGGGATAAAGATATTAATAAGGAGTTCAGCTGAAATATTGGCATCCAAGGGAATCCCTGTCGCAATGTATTCTTGCAAGGTCCGAACTCGTTGGATGGCAACCAGAGCACCAATCTTACGAGGACTCATATATTCAACCGACTTGACAAAGGCACGAATCATTTGCTCCTCTGCACTAATTTGAGCAGTAGAAAAGAAATCTGTCGCCCTTCCCAAGCGTTCCAAACCAGTCCGAATCTCTGGAGAGAAGATAACAACCGCAGCAATAACCCCATAGGTGATAATCTGATTAATCAACCAAGAAATAGTTGTCAAACCAAGGATATTGGCCACAACCTGGGCTAATACAAAGATCACAACCCCCCGCACCAAAATCATAATCTTGGTACCAGCTATCGCTTTTGTAAAACGATATAAAATATAGGCCACAATCAAAATATCAAACACATTGATGGCAATACTCCAAGGACTAGAAAACAAGCTAGTCCAATATTGCAGGTTGGATAATTGTTGAAAGTTCATCTGCTGTCTCCTCTCTGTCCAAACACGTTCCTTTCTATTATACCATTTTTCTGACATTTTTTTCCCTATCCTACTTCATTTTAAATTAAGGAAAAATATGATAAAATAAACTGACCAGAAAAAACAAAGGAGAAACCATGTCTCAACTCTATGATATTACCATTGTAGGTGGTGGTCCTGTCGGGCTTTTTGCGGCCTTCTATGCCCACCTACGCCAAGCCAAGGTCCAAATCATCGACTCTCTTCCCCAACTAGGTGGACAACCTGCTATTCTCTACCCTGAAAAGGAAATCCTTGACGTACCAGGTTTCCCAAACCTAACTGGAGAAGAGTTGACCAACCGCTTGATTGAACAGTTAAACGGCTTTGATACCCCTATTCATCTCAATGAAACGGTTCTTGAGATTGAAAAACAAGAAGAAGGCTTTGTAATTACAACTTCTAAAGGAAGTCACCTGTCTAAAACTGTTATCATCGCTATGGGGGGCGGTGCCTTCAAACCACGTCCTCTGGAACTAGAAGGCGTTGAAGACTATGAAAATATCCACTACCACGTTTCCAACATCCAGCAATATGCTGGTAAGAAAGTGACGATTCTTGGTGGAGGAGACTCGGCTGTGGATTGGGCTTTGGCTTTTGAAAAAATTGCACCAACTACCCTTGTTCACCGCAGAGATAATTTCCGCGCCTTGGAACACAGTGTCCAAGCTTTGCAGGAATCTTCTGTGATCATCAAGACACCATTCGTCCCTAGCCAACTCCTTGGAGATGGAAAAACACTCGATAAACTTGAAATCACAAAAGTCAAATCTGATGAAACAGAAACTATTGACCTAGACCACCTCTTTGTCAACTATGGTTTCAAATCTTCTGTTGGTAACCTTAAAAACTGGGGTCTAGACCTCAACCGTCACAAGATTATTGTCAACAGCAAACAGGAATCTAGCCAAGCAGGTATCTATGCTATCGGTGACTGCTGCTACTATGACGGAAAAATTGACCTGATTGCGACAGGCCTCGGAGAAGCTCCAACCGCTGTCAATAATGCTATCAACTACATCGACCCAGAACAAAAAGTACAACCAAAACACTCTACTAGTTTATAGAAAAAGAACCACGAGTCACATAGGATTCGTGGTTTTATAGTTCATCGGCTATCTTGTTAGCTCATATTTTCCCCGTCTTTAACAAAAATAAAAATGCCTATCAAACTGATAAAACATGTGATATAATAGGGACGGCACTAACAATACGCCTTGGAAAAGGAGGTATTACAGATGCTAGAACTTCTCAAAATAGTACTTATCGCAGTCATCGAGAGTATCATCTCATGGCTGGTGACTCGTTGGTTAGACGATCACTTCGACAAGTAACCTTCCTGGTTAGTGCTATCTAACCCAGAAAAAATCCCCTCGGTATTGCAGTACCGAGGGGATTTCTGTTAGCACTAAAATGCTAGAACTTCTCAATTCCCCTTTATTATCTCACATACTCTATTTAATTGTCAAGAAAGAGGTGTTTTATATCTTTATAACTCATCGGCTATCTTGTTAATTTTTCTGAGTCTGTGGTTAACACCACTTTTGGTCAGAGGGGTGCTGAGTCTATCTGCCAACTGTTGGATAGAGTAGTCTGGGTGCTGAATCCGCAACTGCGCTACCTCCTGCAAATCCACTGGCAGATTTTCTAAGCCCATGATATCTTTGATTTTGCTGATATTGTTGATAGTCTTCATGCTGGCAGAAACTGTCCGAGCGATATTAGCTGTCTCAGCATTATTTGCCCGATTGAGATCATTACGGGTTTCTCGTAAAATCTTAACTCGCTCAAAATCATCACGCGCCCGCATAGCACCAATGACAATCAAGAAGTCCATGATATCTTCGGCTCGCTGGAGGTAGGTCACAGCCCCCTTCTTGCGCTCAAGCACCTTGGCATCCAGTAAAAATTGCTGAAGAAGGGAGGCAATCCCTTGCGCATGGTCTAGATAAACAGAACTGATTTCCAACTGGTACTTACCCGATTCAGGGTCACGAATGCTGCCATTTGCCAAGAAAGCGCCACAAAGATAAGCACGACCTGCTTCCTCATCTGACAAAATCTCCTCATCAATACCTGTTTCCAGGCCAAAGAAGGAGTCTGCCAAGTGCAAATCACTCAACAAGTCCTGCACCTTTTCATCCGTAAAAACGGTATAGACTCGATTCTTGCGAAGATTGCTCCGTTGGTGGTGGCGAATTTCCGATTTGATTTCATAGAAATGGAGAAAGGACTCATAGAGGTGCCTAGCCAGCTTGGCATTTTCTGTCACGACGGACAAGGTTAGGCCCGAGGTCGAGAGACCGATACTACCAGACATCTTGATAATGGCTGATAATTCATGCCTGCTCAGATGGTGCTGACCCAGGATTTCTTCTTTTACTGCTACTGTGAAACTCATTTTCTCACCTGTATAATCCGCATCAACTCATCCACGATCAAATCTCCATCGTGGAAGGCACCCCCATTTTCCAGACGAAGGAAGTTGGATGAAATCACACGCGGAACTTGCTTACAAAGACCAGCAAAATCATGTTCCACCTGCACCAAGTATTCATCAAAACGGTTGGAATTCATGTATTCCTGAGGCACTTTTTCGATATTCACCAAGACAGTGTCGATAAAAGGTCGGCCAAGGTGACGATGCAAGACTTCCACATGGTCACTATCTGTAAAGTGTTCCGTCTCCCCACGTTGGGTCATGATATTGCAGACATAGGCGATTTCTGCCTTGGTTTCCAAAAGCGCCTGCCCGATTTCCTTAATCACGATATTGGGCAAAATCGAGGTAAAGAGAGAACCAGGTCCGAGGACAATCATGTCACTTTCAAGAATGGTCTGCACTACTCGACGGCTAGCCAGAGGCGTATCATCATTGAGGGTATTGGTCACATAGACATGGTCAATCATGCCTGGATGGTCTGCAATATGACTCTCTCCAGCCACTTCTGTCCCATCCTGAAAGACTGCGTGTAGGGTCAAAGGATGGTCACTGGAAGGATAAATCTTTCCAGTTGTATGGAAAAATTTGCTCAGCAACTGCATGGCATTGTAGGTCGAACCCTGCATTTCTGACAGGCCAGCGATAATGAGATTGCCCAATGGATGGCCAGCAAAGGCTCCAGCATCTTCAGAGAAGCGATACTGAAAGACTTTCTCATAAAACTTAGGCATATCCGACATGGCTACAAGTACATTGCGGAGATCACCTGGCGGTGTCAATTGTTGCATATTTTTTCTGAGTTCACCTGAAGAACCACCATCATCCGCCACCGTTACGATAGCAGCGATTTCCACATCTTTTTCCCGCAGACTCTTAAGAATGACGGGGATTCCAGTCCCTCCACCAATCACCGTTATCTTTGGTTTTCTCATGAACGGTTTACCGTTTCCTTTCTTCGGTCTTTGTCGCGGTGCCCTTCATTAACAGGCCAATTCTTGGATAAGTCCTGCGCCAAGCGTTTAGCAAAGGCCACACTACGGTGTTGTCCTCCTGTACAGCCCATGGCAATGGTCAAAACGGACTTCCCTTCCTTTTGGTAACTTGGCAAAATTGGCTCAATCAAGGCCAACAAATGTTGATAAAAATCTTCTGACTCAGGATGATTCATGACATAGTCATAAACTGGTTCATCCACACCCGTTTGGTTTCTCAGTTCTGGTAGGTAGTAGGGATTTGGCAAAAAGCGCACATCAAAGACTAAATCTGCATCAATCGGGATTCCATATTTAAAGCCAAAAGACATGACTTCGATACGGAAAGACTGGGCTTGTTCCTGATCCGAAAACTGCTCTGCAATGGTTTTACGCAGTTCACGAGGAGTAAGTTCAGTTGTATCCACCACATTTTGGCTCATATTTTTCAAAGGTGCCAAGAGTTCACGTTCCAACTTGATTCCATCTAAAATACGACCGTCTGCTGCTAGTGGGTGACTCCGTCTGGTTTCCTTGTAACGAGCGACCAATTCCTTATCAGCTGCATCCAAAAAGAGAATTTTAAAGTCCAGTTCTTCCTTGTTTTCCAACTCATCCAAAACAGCTTGAATCTCTGAGAAGAAAGAACGGCTACGCATATCTACTACCAAGGCCAACTTATGGTCGTCTTCCTTTGTTTCCACCAACTGCAAAAACTTAGGCAAGAGAGCTGGAGGCATATTATCAATAGTAAAATAACCCAAATCTTCGAAGGACTGAATGGCAACTGTTTTCCCTGCACCACTCATTCCTGTCACAATCACCAAGTGAAGTTGTTTCTTTGTCATCTTTTTCTCCTTATATCAAAAGAAGTTTGGCAACACCAAACTTCAACTAGCTTATCCAATCTCTGCGATGACTTCGATTTCGACTTTCACATCACGAGGAAGACGAGCTACCTCCACAGCTGAACGAGCTGGGAATTCCTCTTTAAAGGCTGTTTGGTAAACCTCATTAAAAGGAACAAAGTCGTTCATATCACTCAAGAAACAAGTTGTTTTGACAACATGGTCAAAGTCAGTTCCTGCCTCTGCCAAAATAGCACCGATGTTTTTCAAGACTTGTTCTGTCTGTTCTTGGATCGTTTCTCCAACGATTTCTCCAGTTTCAGGAGAGAGAGGAACTTGACCACTAGCAAACAAAAGGTTGCCAACGATTTTTCCTTGAACATATGGTCCGATAGCCTTTGGAGCTTTGTCTGTATGAATTGTTTTTGCCATTTTCTTTTCCTCACAATTTTTCTAAGATTGCATCCCAAGCTTCATCCATCCCTGCCTTGCTGACAGATGAAAAGAGGATAAAGTCGTCACTTGGGTCAAAGTTTAATTTCTTTTTGATTGCTGATTCGTGCTTGTTCCATTTACCACGTGGAATCTTGTCTGCCTTGGTCGCCACAATGATGACTGGAATCTCATAATACTTAAGAAATTCGTACATCTGCACATCATCTGCTGACGGGTCATGACGAAGGTCAACTAGACTGACCACTGCACGGAGATTTTCCCGAGTCGTTAGGTACTCCTCAATCATGCGCCCCCACTTTTCACGTTCCTTTTTAGAAACACGGGCATAGCCATAACCAGGCACATCCACAAAGCGCATCTTGTCATCAATATTAAAGAAGTTCAGGAGCTGGGTTTTACCAGGTTTACCTGATGTTCGGGCTAGATTCTTGCGGTTCAGCATGGTATTGATAAAGCTAGATTTACCAACATTTGAACGCCCTGCTAGGGCAATCTCTGGCAGTTCATCCTGCGGATAGTGGGATTTATTAGCCGCACTGAGCAAGATTTCAGCATTGTGTGTATTGATTTCCATAGTTACCTCTAAGCTGTTTCTAGGATTGGCTTATCCGTTCCATCGACAGCTTCTTTTGTGATGCGAACCAATTTCACATTTTCCTGACTCGGTACTTCAAACATGACATCTAGCATGGTTTCTTCGATAATCGAGCGAAGACCACGCGCACCCGTTTTGCGTTCGATAGCCTTATTGGCAATCTCTTGAAGAGCTTCGTCGTCAAATTCCAACTCGACATCATCGTAAGAAAGCAAGGTTTGGTACTGTTTCACCAAGGCATTTCTTGGTTCTTTCAAGATACGAACCAAATCATCTACTGTTAATTGTTCAAGAGCCGCAAAGACAGGCAAACGTCCAATCAACTCAGGGATAATACCAAATTTTTGAATATCTTCTGCGATGATTTCTTGCATGTAAGAGCTATTTTCATCAATCGCTTTATTATTTTGACCAAATCCGATGACTTTTTCACCCAGACGTTGTTTGACAATTTCTTCAATACCATCAAAGGCACCACCCACGATGAAGAGGATGTTTTTGGTATCTACTTGAATCATCTCTTGTTGCGGATGTTTTCGTCCACCTTGAGGCGGCACGCTAGCAACAGTTCCCTCGATAATCTTGAGAAGGGCTTGTTGCACCCCTTCACCAGAAACGTCACGTGTGATCGAGACGTTCTCGCTCTTCTTAGCAATCTTGTCAATTTCATCCACGTAGATAATGCCACGCTCTGCGCGCTCAATGTTAAAGTCAGCAGCCTGCAAGAGTTTGAGAAGGATATTTTCCACGTCCTCACCCACATAACCAGCCTCAGTAAGAGCTGTCGCATCCGCAATGGCAAAAGGCACATTCAGGCTCTTGGCCAAGGTCTGGGCCAAGAAAGTTTTCCCAGAACCAGTTGGGCCAATCATCAAGATGTTTGACTTCTGCAAATCTACATCTTCCGACTCTTCACGCGTATCGTGGAAATTGATACGTTTGTAGTGGTTGTAAACTGCTACTGCCAAGGCACGTTTGGCACGATCTTGACCGATTACATAGTGGTTCAAAATATGGAGGAGTTCAATTGGTTTTGGTACCTCAGACAAGTCTGCCAAGACTTCCTCAGCCAACTCCTCTCGAATGATTTCCTGGGCCAACTCCACACATTCATTACAGATAAAGGCGTTGTTGCCTGCGATTATTTTTTGTACTTCTTCTTGGCTTTTGCCACAAAATGAGCAATAAACCATCATATCATTATTCCTAGTTGTAGGCATGATTTCCTTCCGTTCTATTCTATACTGTCATTCTATCTAAAATAAGGTCATGTAAAAAGCATGGATACTATTGACCAAATTGGTAAAGGCATTTAACCAGAGCAGGACAGAAAGTCCATAACGCTTTTTACGAAAAGCCTGTGCTCCTGCAAGCAAACAGACCAAGCACAGCATGGCTGTGAAAAAACCAAATATACTACGTTCCATTAGACTTCCTTTCTCTTGCGGTATTGGATGGTAAAATCATAAGGATTCTTCTCATCTTTGGTGTAGGATTTGCTTGAAACTGGCTCAAAAAGAGACAAGTCAAATTCTTCAGGGAAATAAGTATCTCCTTCAACCTTAGCATGAATTTGAGTCACAATCACTTCGTCAAGATAGGGTTCAAAAGCCTGAAAAATTTGCTTCCCACCGATAATATAGAGATTCTTGTCTTGTCCCTGATACCAGTCGAGAACAGACTGGATATCATAAAAAGTAGTAACCCCATCTATCTTTTCTTCCGAGTTACGTGTCAAAATCAAGGTCTCCCGTTTTGGAAGCAAGCGACGTCCCATTCCATCAAAGGTCACACGCCCCATCAAGATAGCATGATTCAGAGTTGTTTCTTTAAAGTGTTGCAGTTCTGCTGGCAAATGCCAAGGCAGGCGATTGTCCTTACCAATCACACCCTCTTCATCCTGGGCCCAAATAGCTACGATTTTCTTAGTCATGCTTCCATCCTTTTCACTGATAGTACTATTTTATCAAAAAACTCGAAAAAAGACTGGTTTGGGATAGCTTACAAGATAGAAAAAATCTGTAAGAAATTTCTTACAGATTTATATATGTTGCTATTATTTCTTACAAACCAGGTGCTTGTCCAAGTTCTGCTGCAAGCATCCAGATTGTTTTATCCGTTTCAGTCTTAGCATCTGAAAAGATACCGTTTGTCACATCGTCACCTTCTTCATCAGTGACATCCAAACCTTTTTGGAAGAGTTCTGACAAGTAACGGTAGATAGCAAGGACACGTTCCAAGCTTTCTTCAACACTACGGTATTCACCAGCTTCTTCTTCGATTTCACTGTTTTGAAGGAATTCTGTCAATGTAGAGAATGGGCTTCCACCAAGTGTAATCAAGCGTTCGCTGATTTCATCCAATTGACCATCAAGAGCTTCCATATACTCATCCATTTTTGGATGCCATACAAGGAAACCACGACCACGCATATACCAGTGTACTTGGTGCAAAGCAACGTGAGCTACGTACAAATCAGCAACAGCTTGATTCAATACTTCCTTTGTTTTTGCCAATGCTACTGGCGCTGCTTTTGTCAATGATGTTACGTCTTTTACTGCTTCTTTTTTCAATTCTACCATTTTATTTTACCTCATTCATTATTATTTGTAACCACTTCTTAATGATTACTACCTTAGTATACTACTAAGGAAAACCAATAGCAAGCCAAATGACTCACATGAGAAAAGTTGCAATAGACTGATAATTTAAGAATTTTTTAGAATGAAATCCAGTCACTTTCAAACTCTCTTAACAGAGATAAAATAAAGAAAAGAGCATACAATTTGTAGGCTCTTTTCTAAGTTTTACATCTTAATACCAGACGCTAACATCAACATGACCCCGAATCCCTTTAAGAGAGTCAGATGAAGTATATTGCCATCCTTTTTCTCCTGAATAATGAGGATTGTTCCAATCAAGCGCATCCGTATAGGCAGCAACCCAGTTTACATGTTGTAAAATATTTGGATGATTCAAACGAGTTTGCAAAAGTTGACGATAGCTATAAACTTTCACGTTTTGGTAACCAGCATGCTTCATGGTTTCCATATACTTATTGATAATTTTAACCCAAGTGTCTGTATCTGCTGGAGCTTTCTTAGATTTATTTTCATACTCCCAGTTTTCAACATCATAGTAGATTGGATAAGATAAGTTCATCTTGTATTTCTTCAAGAGTTCAATAGTCTGCTTAGCATCATTCTCAGCATCTGTTTCATTTTCTGCATAGGTATAAAGATAAACACCATAAGGAATACCTAGTCGATTAAATTCTTGAATATTATGTGCCAATTCCTTATCTTCTACACCGCTGTATCCTAAGCGCACAATAACTCCATCAACTCCATTTTCCTGGATAACCTTTTTCCAATCACTAATGCGGCCATTATGCTCACTGACATCAATAACCTTCTTAGCACGGTCAGTTCCGACCTGTTCTTCACGATGGTTAAAGAAATAACGGTGTCCATTTCGATAAACCCAACCAACATTCAAGGCTTTCTTTTCTTTCAGTTCCCCTGAATCAGCAAAAGTATAACGAGTATCGTCCATGATTAACTCACCTGTTGCCATGACACCACTTTCAGTAAGATAGTAGTTTCCATGCCACTCATCTTGAGCCATATAGCCCCACTTCTTGAAATAATACCACTTGCCATCAATCTTTTGCCACTGTTCATTAGCATAAGAACCATCTGCCTTAAGATAGAACCAACTCTTATAATGATTATCGTAAAGCCATTCGTTTTGCATCATGGCACCTTGACCATTCAAGAAATAATTTCCTTGCCACTGACTTTTAGCCATATAGCCCCACTTCTTAAAATAGTACCATTTGCCATTGATTTTCTGCCATTCTTGTTCTGCATAAGAACCATCTGCCTTGAGGTAGAACCAGCTCTTATAATTGTTATCGTAAACCCATTCATTTTTAGCCATGTATCCACCTGCTTTGAGGTAGTAGTTTCCATGCCATTCTTTTTGGGCATAACGACCATCTGCTTTTATATAGAACCAACTATTGTAGCTAGTATCGAAAATCCATTCACTCTTAGCTTTTGAACCATCTGCTTTTACATAGAAGTCACCTTCCCAATGTGCTGATGTTGAATTTGGCTTACTTTCTTCTTTCTGACTACTAGCTCGCGTCTCTTTTACTTCTTCCTTTTTCTCTGGACGCTGACTAGAAGAAGTCTCAACCTTTTTCTCTTCTTCTTTTTGACTTGTAGTCGTTTCTGATTTCTTTTCTTCTACCTTACTAGAAGAAGCTTGAACACTGCTTTCTTCCGAAGATGCTTTCACTTCAGCTTCATTTGCAGCCACCTGATTAACGATCAATCCAAGCAAAAAGGCACTTGCTAATCCAATTTTTCCAATCTTTGTTTTCAATCTTTCCTCTCCTATAAAAAATGGAACAGACATCTGAATGCTGTTCCACCTAGCTTTTGCTACTGATTATTTTACAAAGTCAAGCAAAGCCAAGAAGCTTTCTGCTTCAAGTGACGCACCACCTACAAGGGCACCGTCAACGTCTGGGCAAGCCATGTATGAAGCAACGTTTTCAGGTTTAACAGAACCACCGTATTGAACACGAACCTTGTCTGCAACTTCTTGACCGAAGTCAGCAGCTACAACGTCACGAACAACTTTACACATTTTTTGTGCATCGTCTTGTGAAGCTGATTTACCAGTACCGATAGCCCAGATTGGCTCATAAGCGATAACTGATGCAGCAACTTGTTCAGCAGTCAATCCAGCCAATGCAGCAGATACTTGAGCACCTACAAACTCAGCAGCTTTACCAGCTTCGTAAGTTTCAAGCGACTCACCACAACAGATGATTGGAAGCATACCGTTTGCAAAGATTGCTTTTGCTTTTTTGTTGATATCTTCGTCAGTTTCATGGAAGTAGTCACGGCGTTCTGAGTGACCGATAACAACGTAGTCAGTACCGATTTCTTTCAAAACTTGTGGGCTTGTTTCACCAGTGAAAGCACCTGCATTTTCAAAGTAGCAGTTTTGAGCAGCAACTTTAAGGTTTGAACCTTTTGCAGCAGCAAGAACAGTTGTCAAATCAAGAGCTGGAGCAGCGATACCTGCTTCAACAAGGTCTGATGAAGGAAGTTTTGACGCAACTGCTTCAACGAATGCTTTAGCTTCTTCTGGATTTTTGTTCATTTTCCAGTTACCAGCGATAAATGGTTTACGTGACATTTCACATACCTCTTTTTTCAATTTATTTTCTATTTATTTTATCACAATTAGACACAGCTTGCAAATCTTACTCGGATTTCAATCCTGCTTGTAACAATTAATCCTTCCATAGATCCATGGCATTTCTGAAATCTGCAGATACCTGTGCCAACTGAGGATTGCTTGCTTCTCTTTCTGCCCGCTTAGCCTCAATTTGAGCCACGCTTTTGATACCTTCATGGCGCCAGTTTCTCAAAATCGCCTGAATGTACTTCCAGTTTGGTTTACCATTCAAAACAGCTTCACGAAGAGCTTCCTTAATCAAGCCAGCACTAGTTCCATCTTCCTTTAGCGTCTTTGTCAAATCCTCAATCTCAAAAGGGGTCAACAGGCGTCCTAATTCCTGCTGGAAGGTTTCCACCAAATCTTTAAGCTGATTTTGAGGTGTCAACTGGTCTGAACTTGAATGAGCAGCTCCAAGCAAGTCATCCAAACGTTCCAGAGCCAAACTTGCATCAAAAAGCAATTCAATTTCACCATTCAATTCGATGGTTCGATACTGAAGCAGACCCCTTTCCGTCAGATTGGAAATGGCCTGATTGACATCCGAAATTTCCTTACCAATCCTTTCAGCAATCTGGCTTGGGGACATTTCTTCTAAGCCTGTCGTATTTTGCAAATAGAAAAATTGCCAGACCAGAAAATCGTCGCTGGAAGGAAAGAGTTCCTTAAAATGCAAGAGCAGGGCACTCGGTAAAACCAAGTTCCCTGATTTAAAAGCGTCTAAATATGTCATAATTCCTCTTATAAATACCCAAATGCGGATACATCATCTTCTATTTTTCTCCAGTCAAAAGGGGTTTCCTGATAGACCGCATAATTCACCCAGTTACTGAAAAAGAGGGCTGCTGATGAAGACCAACAAAGACAAGGTGTCTGGTTGACATCGTCATCCTTAAAGTAATTTTCTGGAATATGTGGATCTAAACCTGCATCACGATCTCGGAAATATTCATTTGCCAAGGTATCACGGTCATATTCCAAATGCCCAAAACTATAAATTTCTCGTAAATCACGACTAGCCAAAATCGAAACCCCAACCTGAGGACCCTCTGATAAAATCTCGAGATTGGTTTTGTTTAAGACCTCTTCCTTAGAAATCTCCGTGTGCCGTGAATGAGGAGATACATAGCTATCGTCAAATCCTCTAAAGAGAAGATGCCCTTCTTTTAAAGTATCTTGAGGATAAATACCCGATAACTTACTGTCCATCTGGTATTTTTCCACTCCATAGCGAAGATAGAGTCCAGCCTGAGCTCCCCAACAGATATGAAGGGTCGAATAGACATGAGTCTTAGACCACTCAAGCACTTGGCTAAATTCCTCCCAATAGTCCACTTCCTCAAATGGTAAATGCTCAACTGGAGCACCCGTGATAATCATCCCATCAAAATACTCATCCTTGACTTCAGGAAAAGTTTTATAAAAGGTCTCCATATGTTCTGAACGAGTTGTTTTAGAACGGTGACTCTCCATATAGAGAAAATCAATATCCAGTTGCAGGGGTGTATTGGCCAAATGGCGCAACAACTGGGTCTCTGTGACCATTTTCTGTGGCATAAGATTTAAAATTAAAATCTTCAAGGGACGGATATCTTGGTGGGCCGCACGTTGATCATCCATGACAAAGATATTCTCTGTCCGTAAAATCTCAACAGCTGGCAATTTTTTATCAATTCGAATCGGCATAACCCTCTCCTAACTGTACTCTTTCAGGAATAATTGCATATGTTTGAAACCAAATTTCAAACACTTAGTCCTTTTATTATACTGCAAGAAGATATAGTTTTCAATTATAGTTTTTCTCTAACTAGCTATAGTCTATTTTTATATCCTAATGTAGAGAAAACAGCCCTAGGGACTGTTTTTCATTAATAATGCATCAAAACTTTGTAATCGTAGTCACCGATTTTTTCACGGCCGTTCAAGTCATCCAATTCAACAAGGAAGGCACAACCTGCCACAACACCGCCAAGTTTTTCAATCATCTCGATGGTTGCCTTAACAGTTCCACCTGTTGCCAAGAGGTCATCTACGATCAGAACACGTTGACCTGGCTTAATAGCATCTGCGTGCATAGTCAAGGTATCAACACCGTACTCTTTTTCATAGTCAGCAGAAATAACTTCGCGTGGCAATTTGCCTGGTTTACGAACAGGTGCAAAACCAATTCCCAACTCAAAGGCAACTGGACAGCCCACGATAAAACCACGAGCCTCAGGTCCCACGATCATGTCAATTTTCTTATCAGTCGCATACTGAACGATTTCACGAACAGCGTAGCTATAAGCATTTCCATCAGCCATCAAAGGACTGATATCACGGAAGGTGATGCCTTCCTTTGGATAATTTTCAATTGTTGCAATGTAATCTTTTAAATTCATCTTTTTCTTTCTTTCAAAGTTTTTACTCTCTATTATACCATATTTTCTCCAAAAGAAGAAAGTATAACTAATATTTCCTAACTGATACTCAATGAAAATCAAAGAGCAAACTAAGAAGTTAGCTCAAAATACTGTTTTGAGGTTTCAGATGGAAGCTGACGTGGTTTGAAGAGATTCTCGAAGAGTATGAGAGCCTGATTTCTATGTCCACTCTGTAACTCTGGTAACAACAGCAAAAAGCTGATGAATCATTCGATTCATCAGCTTTAGGGATGATATGTTCATTACAAACAAATCATGTCAATTAGAAAGTTTAGTCTTCTTTCTTCTTGCGAGCTACAAGACCAAATCCGCTCAATACTCCGAGAAGTCCAAGTGCTGCTAGGCTAGCATGGTCTTCTGTACCAGTATTTGGCAATTCACGTTTAGTTTCAGTGTCTTTCGACACTGGAGTTTGTGCATCTTGTACTGGTTGTGCTGGAGTAGCCGGTACTTGAGGTTTAGCTGGCTGTTCAGGCATTGCTGGAGTAGCTGGCTCAACTGGTTGTACTGGTTGAGTTGGATCAACTGGAGTTGGCATTTCAACTTTTCTGAAGATATGCTTGATAGTTCCAGCTGGATCCGTTACAGTCTTCACATATTCGTAACCTGGAATTGTTCCTGGTTCTTTGGCTCCTGATTCAGATGATTTCAATGGATTTCCATTTTCATCAGTCCAAATCGTAGCACGATTGTTTGTAGGCTGAACATTTGGTTGTAAAGGTGATTTCTTCACTTTTCTGTAGATATGTTTAACTGTTCCATCTTTTTCTGTCACTGTTTCAACATATTCATATTCAGGAATATCTAGGACTGGTGACAACATATCGAATTCAAATCCTGGGATTACATTTCCTTCAGTATCTCTGATCAATCCTTTTGGTTTTTCAACTGATGGTGTTGGTGCTGGAGTTGTTACTTTTTCGTATACGTGCTCCACATCACCATTTGGAAGTTTCTTAGTTTCTACGAATTTGTATCCTGGGATAGATTTAGCTGGTTTTTCTCCTTCTTCTGTTGACTCAACTGGGTTATTGTCTTTATCAACAGTAATAAGGTTACCATCTTTATCTTTGAATGTTGTTGTTACTCGCTCGTAAACATGTTCTGTGTCTCCATTTTCTAGAGTCTTAGTTTCTACAAATTTATATCCTGGGATATCTTTCTTAGGAGTTGTTCCTTCCTCAGTTGTAGTTCCTTCGATTACGTGTCCGTCAGTATCTACGAATGATGTCGTTACTTTTTCGTATACATACTCTGTATCTCCATTTGGAAGTTTACGAGTTTCTACTACTTTGTATCCTGGAAGTTTCTTAGCTTCTTTAGTTCCTTCTTCAGTTTCTGTTCCTGGAATTGGGTTACCGTTCTTATCTACATGTTTAGTTGTTACTGGTTCGTAGATGTGTTTAGTGTTACCTTTTTCATCCGTTTCAGTCTTAACAAATTTGTATCCTGAGATTTTTTCTGATGGGTTCTTACCATCTTTAGATGGGATAATTTCAGTTTCTTTACCATTTTTTCCTACTACTACAAATTTAGTGTCAGGACGTACTGTTGGTGTGTAAGAAGCTTTGATTGTCTTACCGTTTTTATCTTTACGTACAACTTCTACTGGAGTAGCTTTTCCTACGAAGTTTGGTTCTGGAGTGAACGTTACTTTACCGTCTTTATCGATTGTGTAAGTTCCTTCTCCTGGTACCTCTTTAGTTGTTGATCCATCTTTAAACGTTGGAGCTACTGTAGTGTCTACATCACCTTTGAATACTGGAGTATTAGATTGAGGTTGTCCTTTAGCACCTTCAGATACTACGTTTTCTGTAGTTGTTTTACCTAATACTGTTGGTGTGTATTTAGCTGTTACTGGTGTTCCGTTTTCGTCAACACGTTTAACTGTTACACCTTTAGCTTTTCCTACGAAGTCTGGTTCTGGAGTGAATGTAACTTTACCATTTTTATCGATTGTGTAAGTTCCTTCTCCTGGTACTTTCTTCTCAGTTGTTCCATCATCAAATGTTGGAGCTACTGTTTCGTCGATTGGTACTGTTATAGTTTTACCGTTTACTTTAGTAGTTCCTGGTGTGAACACTGGAGTCTCAGATTGAGGTTGTCCTTTTTCACCGATTGATGTTACGTCTTTACCTGCTGGCGTTACTGGTAACACTACTGGAGTGTATTTAGCTGTTACTGGTGTTCCGTTTTTGTCAACACGTTTAACTGTTACACCTTTAGCTTGACCTGTGAAGTCTTTATTTGGAGTGAATGTTACAGTTCCGTCTGGAGCTACTGTGTAAGTTCCTTCTCCTGGCACTTCTTTCGTAGTTGAACCATCTTCGAATGTAGCTGGTTTAGTATCATCAAGTTCTACAGTTTTTTCTACACCGTTGACTGTAGTTTTACCTGCTGTGAATTCTGGTTTACCAGTTTGTTTAGCACCTTGAACATCAGTTGTTGTTACACCGTCTGCAGTTGGTGTTACTGGTTTAACTGTTGGTGTGTATTTCGCAGTTACTTCTGTTCCGTTTTTGTCAACACGTTTAACTGTTACACCGCTAGCTTTACCTGTGAAGTTTGGTTCTGGAGTAAATGTTACGACACCATTTTCATCGATAGTGTAAGTTCCTTCTCCTGGTACTTCTTTAGTAGTTGTTCCATCGTCGAATGTTGGTTTAACAGTTTCGTCGATTTCTACAGTTACTTCTTTACCGTTAACTGTTGTTTTACCTGGTGTGAATACTGGAGTTCCGGTTTGTTTAGCACCTTGTACATCTTCAGATACTACGTCATCTGACGTTGGTGTTACTGGTTTAACTGTTGGTGTGTACTTAGCTGTAGCTGGAGTTCCATTTGTATCTTTACGTTGAACTTCAATACCTTGTGCTTTTCCTGTGAAGTTTGGTTCTGGTTTGAATGTTACTTCACCAGTTTCTGGGTTGATTGTGTACGTTCCTTCTCCTGGTACTTCTACTGAAGTTTCATCAGTTGGTTCACCAGTTTCTGGATCGATTAGTTTAGCTGGTACAGTTGGATCGATTGGAGTTTTAGTGTTTCCTTCAGTGAATGTTGGAGTTCCACTTTGCTCTTGACCTTGTGCACCTTCAGAAGTTGTTCCTTTTGCAGTTGGTTTAACAGGTGTGATATTTGGAGTGTAAGTTGTTGTTACTGGAGTTCCATTTTTATCTTGCGCTTGAACTGTTACTGGTTGAACTGGACCTGCGTAAGTTTTATCTGTTGGAGTGAATACTACAACTGGATCTTTACCATCTTCTGTTTTAAGAGTATATTTACCAATTACATTTCCTTTTGGATCTTTAGCTGGTACTTCTGGTGCTGGTTTTCCATTTTCACCTAATAATGTGTAAGTATCTGGATCGATATCTACAGATTTTTCTGTCTTAGCTCCTGTTACAGGATCTTTAACAACCGCTGATCCACCTGTGAATTTAACTGGTTTTTCTTGTGTTTGACCTTGAATATCACTAGAGTTAGCTGGTTCTGCTTTTGGAGAAGTTCCAACCACTGTTGGTGTAAATGTGCCAGTTGCTTGTGTTCCATTTGTATCAACACGTTTTACAGTTACACCTTTAGCTTTTCCTACGAAATCTGGTTTTGGCTTAAAGTGAACCGTTCCATCTGGATCTACTCTGTATGTTCCTTCATCTGTTACAACTTCATCAACTTCTTGTCCTGTAGTTGGATCAATTAGTTTGGCAGGTACATTTTCATCGATAGGTACTTCTTTTTCTTCACCATCAATCATCGCTTTACCACCATGGAATTGCGGTGTTCCACTTTGTTCTGCACCTTGAATATCCGCAGTTGCTACATGGTCTCCATCTGGATCTGCAGGAACTACTACTGCAGTGTAATCACCTGTTACAGGTGTTCCGTTTGTATCTTTACTTTGGACTTTGATTGGTGTTCCTTTTCCTGTGAATTGAGGATCTGGTTTAAATGTTACTTCTCCAGTTTCTGGATCTACTGTGTAAGTTCCTTCTCCTTCAATTGTTACAGAGTCTACTGGTTGACCAGTTTTAGGATCGATTAATTTAGCTGGTTCTTTAGTATCAATAGGAACTTCTACTTCTTTTCCATCAATAATTGTTTTACCAGGTTTGAATTCAGGAGTTCCTTTTTGTGTCGCTCCTTGGATATCTTTTGTGAATGTATCTACACCTTTTGGTGTTACTGGTTTAACAGTTGGTGAGTAAGTAGCTGTTGTTGGAGTTCCATTCGCATCTTTCGCTTGAACTGTTGCTGGTACTGGAGTACCCGTAAAGTCTTTATTTGGTGTGAATGTTACTTTACCTGTTGTTGGATCGATTGTGTATGTACCAACTTCTTTTCCGTTAGCGTCTTTCGCTGGAATTGTTGTTTTGTCGGTTGGCTCACCTGTTTCTGGATCGATTAATTTAGCTGGTTGTTCAGCATCGATCTTCATAGGAACTTTAGCATCACCTGGTGTGAATGTTGGAGTTCCTTCTTGAGGTTGTCCTTGTGCACCTTCAGTAGATTTTGGAGTTCCTGTAGGCTCAACTGGAGTGATATTTGGAGTATAAGTTGTTGTTACTGGAGTTCCATTTGTGTCTTTAGCTTGGATCGTAACTGGTGTAACTTCTCCTGAATATGTTTTATCAGTTGGTGTAAATACCGCAGTTGCTTTACCGTCTACAACTTTAAGTGTGTATGTACCGATAACATCTCCTGCTGGGTTTTTAGCTGGTACTGATTCTGCTGGTTGTCCATTTTCATCTAACAGTTTGTATGAAGTAGTGTCGATTGGCACTTCTTTTTCGACACCGTTAACAGTTGCTTTACCAGGTTTGAAGGTTACTTCTTTAGATTGTTCAACACCTTGTGCATCAGTTGTTTCAGCTGGTTGAGCAGTTGGTGTTACACCTACGATAGTTGGAGTGTAAGTTGTTGAAACTTTTGTTCCATTTTCGTCTTCTGCTTGAACCTTAGCTGGTTGTACTTTACCTTTGTATTCTTTATTCGTTGGTGTGAAGGTTACTTTGTTGGTAGCTGGGTCAATTGTGTATTCCCCTACTTTATTTCCTTCTGGATCCAAAGCATCTACTGGAGTACCAGGAGCTACTGGGTTACCTGAAGCATCAAGAAGAACCGCTGAGTTAGCTTTGATTGGAACTGATTTTTTATTACCTTCTACCGTTGTTTCACCAGGTGCAAATGATACAGTTCCATCTTGTGGTTGTCCTTGGATACCTGAAGATTCCGCTGGTGTTGCTGTTGGTGTGACACCTACGATGTGTGGAGTGTAAGTAGTGTTTACTTTGCTTCCATTTTTATCTTCAGCTTGAACTTTAGCTGGTGTTACTTTACCAGTGTAAGATTTGTCTGTTGGTGTGAATGTTACTTCACCTGTAGCTGGGTCTACTGTGTATTCCCCTACTTTATTTCCTTTTTCATCTAAAGCATCTACTGGTCCATTTGCTTCTGTTCCATCTGGATTTAATAGTTTTACAGAGTTTTCTTTAATTGGTACTTCTGCATTTCCTGCTGTGAATGTAGGAGTTCCTTTTTGAGTCTCACCTTGTACACCTGCTGAGTCAGCTGGTTTAGCTGTTGGTTCTACAGCAGTTACTGTTGGAGTGTATTTTGTAGTAGCTGTCGCAGTTACAGGTTGGCCATCTTTATCTTGACCTACTGGTGCTGTTAATGTTACGTCAACACCTGAAGCAGTTCCTTTGAATGTTGGAAGTGGTTGGAACTTAACTTCTCCAGTTGCTGGATCGATTGTGTAAGTTCCCTCTCCATCTACAGTTACAGAGTCAACTTTATCGCCAGTTTTTGGATCTACTAATTTAGCTGGGTAAGTAGCACTTGGTGTTACTGGTGTAGCAGTATCTCCATCTGTTTTAAATGTTGGTGTTTTCTTCTGTTCTTTACCTTGAACATCTGTTGATTCTTCTGGATCTGCAGTGATTTCTTTTGGAGTTACTGTTGGAATATAAACAGCATCCATTGTTTTTGTAGTCGTTGAATGTGTACCATCATTGATGTTTTCAAGTTCGTTCTGAGCTGTTAATGCAGTCCATCCAGTAGATTGACCATTTGAGTCCACTGCTCGTAGTGCAATACCATCAGCTTTACCTACGAAGTTAGCTTCTGGAGTGAAGGTTACTTTATCTTCTGTTACTGTGTATGTACCTTGACCTGGAACTTTAAGGGTATCAACTAGGTTATCACCATCAACAATTTTAACGCCACCTTGAGCTTTCTTAGTAGTTTCAGCACTGATTACATTACTTTGTTCAGTATACTGAATTTTACCGTATGAGTTGAATGTAGTTTTACCGTTGTTAGAACCTAGGTCAGATGCATCGTCTCCTAATGCACGTGTTCTGAATTCGATACCTACAGATTGAGTTTCGCCTTGTTTACCAGTAGTCTCTTCTTTATCTCCACGTGGTGGGTGAATTACTTGGATTTGGTTATCTTCTACTTCCCCTGAGTATGCAATTCCATTTGGTCTTTCTACTTGAGCTTCATCTTTTGCGATACGAACACGGAAGTTTACTACATCTTTAGTAGTGTCAATTACTTGAGTGTTTGTAAATGTTAATTCTACTGTTTGATCATTTCCATTTACTTCTGCAATGTTAGATTCTTCACCTTTATCGAATTTACCATTTCCATTGAAGTCGATAAATCCACGCACATAAGCTGGTGCAACGGTATCTGTGTATTTTTCATTACCATTAGCTGAAGCTCGAACTTTAACTTTATAAGTGTTCTCCGGACCTCTAACTAATTGTACTTCTGGACGACCCGTATCTTTGTTGATATGTACATTTTCCTCTGCAATAAGTTGATCTACACCTTCATCTCCAGTTTCTGTAGCATCATCAGAACCTATTCCACGTACATGAGTACCTGGTGCAGAGTCGATATCCGCTTTTACTTTACCTAAGTATGGTTGTTGGATTTGTTTAATTGCTTTTGTATCATAATCAATAGATTGTGTTCTTAAGTAGTGTTCAGCCATTCCATAAGATTCTGGAAGATCTCCGAAGTCAGAGAACTTGATACCAATCATAGAAGATTGTTGTCCAGAAGACATAATGTATAAACCTACTTCAGTTACATTTGCCGTAGATAATACTGGAGTTCCTGCTCCACCATTATTACGGTATCCACCGAATACTTGAGATCCAAGACCTGCAGTAGAAGCATCAGGTGTAGCAAATTTTTCACCACTTAGAGCATTATAGAATTTTTCATCTTGCCATTTAAGGATAGCAGTTTTACCACCATTCATATCTTTAAATTTATCAAGTGGAACATATGCATTTTTATTTGAACCATAACCAACAATCGCAGCTAAGTCCCATGGAGTACCATTAGTTGTATAAATTTCAGACTCAAGAGTTCCAATATCTTCCCCAGATGTCATAACAATACCAGGTTTTACAGGTTTACCATTATAAGTCGCTGTTACATCGAATTTAACCCCAGCTGCTTGACCATTTTTAGGTTGGCCAGCAGGGTTTGTTCCTGCGATTGTTGTTTTAGCTTTACCAGATGTCAGACCAGCATTAGCAACGTGAGTATATCTGTTTTGAGGATTTGCACCTAACCCTGTTGCACCATTTTCAGGATTAAATTTATTTTCTTTATCCGGTTGGTATGAACTTTCTAAATCAGTTCCTGCAACACGGTTTTTGAATGTTTCAGTTGATTCAAATGGTTTTAGCTCTTTAACCTTCATAGTAACGATATAACCAGGAATCAATTCTTTTGTATATGTAGAACCAATTTGAAGTTGGTTAGATGCAGTTAGATTTGTCCATGCGGCTGTATCTCCAAAGTCTAACCATTGGATTTGGTCGTTTAAGTCTTTAATTTCTTTTAGATTTTCTTCTTTAGTTCTTACTTTGATATCTGATAATGAAGAATATCCATGATCTTCTAACCATTTTTTCCCTGTTTCAGCACTTGCATCTTTAAGCGCTGTTGTTTGAGCCTCTGCCAAGTTTACTGCAAACTTACCGTCACGGCCGATTCCTGCATTTTTCAATTCATTGTAAACTGCAAGGATTGATTCGTTAAGGCGTTCCAATTGAGCATCTACTTGCTCTTTTGTGACACTCTTATCAGCAAGAAGAGCCTTAGTTTCAGTAAGAACTGCTTGATTTTTAGCTACCGCTGCTGTAACCGCTGCCTTGTTTTCTTCTTTGACATCTGCCTTAGCAAGCTCAGTTTCAGCCAATTTATTCGTTACTTCAGCTTCTGACGATACTTGTGTCAGAGTTGTTGCAGCTACTGAAAGAGCTTTTTCAACTGGAGTTGCAGTTTTTTCTGCTTCAGCTTTTGCTGCTTCTTTTTCAGCTGCTTGTTTCTTATCGAAACCAGCAGTATTTGACTCAGTTACAACTGTGCTCAAAGCTGATACAGTTTCTGCTTGGGCATCTACATCTGCTTGGCTAGCATCTGCTTTGGCAAGAGTTGCTTTAGCTGTTGCCAATACTTCCTTAGCTGAGCTTACTACTGTAGCATCTGCATATTTAGCAGTTGAAAGTTTAGACTCTAAAGTCGCAATACTTGCTTCAAGGATAGCCTTGTTTACTTTCTTAGCCTCTTCTGCTTTGACTTCAGGTTTTACTTCTGCAGCTTTTGTAGTTTCAGGTTTTGCAGTTTCTACTGTTTCAGCTTTAGGCTCGGCCTTTTCCTTATCCTTATCATCTTGACTAGGAGTAGGTGTTGAAATAGTTGTTTCAGCTGATTGTACTTCAGTCGCTGATACTGCACCGTTACCTAGGAACATCAAACCAGCCGCAATTGCTACTGATGCTGCTCCAAAGCTATACTTACGAATACCGTAACGAATGTACTTCTCCGTTCGAAAATCTTGTTGTTGTTTGCCTTGCATGAGACTCACAACCTCCTTATTTATTTATTTTATTTTTTAATGTACTTATGTACAAAAAAATTTCGGCATTTTAAACACTTAACATGACAATGTTTTGTATGTCGAAAATTCGTACTTCAGATACAATTTAATGATATCACACTTCTATATTGTAAGCAAGTAATTCAATTAAAAATTTACACTATAATAAATAAATTTTAGTTTTCAAACTTATTTTTATTATTTATAATAATAAATATATTTTATTTTTAAGTATTCGTCCTCTTTTTAGTAATATTAAAAGCAATTTTTACCATTTTTTATCGAATATTAGCAAATCCATTTTCAGAAAAAATTGGAAATTTTTATCATGTTAGTTAGTCAAGCAAAAAATAAAAATTCCTCCTTCAAAAACTCAAAAGAGGAAAATTTATTATCCACAATTAACATGAATAATTATAATATCACATTTTAAAACATTTTGCAAGTACTTTTGTTTTGAAATATCAAACTTCTACAAAACTTTCAGTTTTTATTTTATATTTTTCAATCTTTACAATTGATTTTTACGAATTTTATACCGTTTTTTAAATAATATAGTTCGTGTTTTAAAACCATGGTTTTTTGGATGTTATTTCCAAAAATAACCTATTTAAATTTCAATTAAAATTATCGTATTTTTATAATTTATATAAATGGATAAACTGGATTTATAGAGCTTGTTGCCACATTTATATTACCATTTTTAATCTTTCTATTTTGATGTACTAAAGATGCTGATTCATCCAAATATTTCATTATTCGGTTTTTAACTTATCAAAAAATTTCAAAAAAATACCTTAGCTTTCTCAAAAATTTTTCAGTTATTTTTCTGGTTAGCAAAAAACTGATGAATCATTCGATTCATCAGTTTTCCGGATAGTTTGTTCACTCTTAACAAATCATATCAATTAGAAATCTTAATCTTCCTTCTTCTTGCGAGCTACAAGTCCAAATCCACTCAAGACTCCAAGAAGTCCAAGTGCCGCAAGACGGGCATTGTCTTCTGTACCAGTATTTGGCAACTCTTTTTGACCTTCAACATATTTAGGTGTTGCTGGTTGTTTTGGTTGCTCAGGCACTGCTGGCATGTCTGGAGTTACTGGTTTCTCAGGGCTTGTTGGCTCTTGTGGAGAAACTGGTTGTACTGGTTGACTTGGTTCAACCGGTCTTGGAGTTGGCATCTCAACTTTTCTAAAGATATGTCTGATATTTCCATTTGGATCAGTCACAGTCTTGACATATTCGTAACCTGGAATTGTTCCTGGCTCTTTAGAACCTGGTTCCGTTGGTTTCAATGGATTTCCATTCTCATCAGTCCAAGTAGTTGTATTTTGCTTACCTGGCTCTGTTTGAGGAATAAGTGGTGTTGAAACTTTCTCATAAACGTGTTCTACATCACCATTTGGAAGTTTCTTAGTCTCTACGAAGCGGTAACCTGGGATATCTTTCTTAGGTTGGTCGCCATCTTCTGTTGGATAACCTGGAATTTCATTACCGTCTTTATCCTTAAATGAAGTCTTAACCTTTTCATAGATGTGTTCTGTGTCTCCGTTTGGAAGAGTCTTAGTTTCTACGAAGCGGTAACCTGGAATATCTTTCTTAGGAGTTGTACCTTCTTCAGTAGTTGTTCCTGGAATTACATTGCCATCTTTATCTTTATAAGTTGTTGTAACTTTTTCATAGATGTGTTTTGTATTTCCTTTTTCGTCTACTTCAGTTTTAACAATCTTGTATCCTGGGATATCTTTAGTTGGTTTAGTTCCATCTTCTGTTGGTGAAAGTGGGTTGCCATCTTTATCAACGAATGAAGTATCAGGACGAACTGTTGGTGTATATGTAGCAGTAACTGGTGTACCGTTCTTATCTACACGTTTAACTGTCACACCTTTAGCTTTTCCTACGAAGTCTTTTTCTGGAGTGAATGTTACTTTACCATCTTTGTCGATAGTGTAAGTTCCTTCTCCTGGTACAACTTTTGTAGTTGTTCCATCTTCGAATGTTGGTGGTACATCTTCATCGATTGGTACATTAGGGTTTCCTGGGGTGAAGACTGGTGTTCCAGTTTGTTGTTGGCCTTTAGGACCTTCAGATTCTGCAGGTGTTCCAACTGGTGTTACTGGAGTTACTGTTGGGGTGTATTTAGCCGTTACTGGGGTACCGTTCTTATCTACACGTTTAACTGTTACTCCTGTTCCCACTCCTGTGAATGTCTTCTCTGGTGTGAACGTTACTGTGCCGTCTGGTGCCACTGTGTATGTTCCTTCACCTGGAATTGTCTTAGTTGTTGATCCATCTTCGAAGGTTGCTGGTACTTCGTCATCCATTGGTACATCTGGGTTACCTGGTGTAAATGTTGGTTTGCCGTTTTGTTCTTTACCTTGGATGTCTGTTGTTTCAGCTGGTGTTCCTTCTGGAGTTACTGGAGTTACTGTTGGGGTGTATTTAGCTGTTACTGGAGTACCGTTCTTATCTACACGTTTAACTGTTACGCCTGTACCTACTCCTGTGAATGTTTTCTCAGGTGTAAATGTTACTGTTCCATCTGGTGCAACTGTGTAAGTTCCTTCTCCTGGAATTGTCTTAGTTGTTGATCCATCTTCAAAGGTTGCTGGTACTTCATCATCCATTGGTACTTCTGGGTTACCTGGTGTAAATGTTGGTTTTCCAGTTTGTTCTTTACCTTGGATATCTGTTGTTTCAGCTGGTGTCCCTTCTGGAGTTACTGGTGTTACTGTTGGGGTGTATTTAGCTGTTACTGGGGTACCGTTCTTATCTACACGTTTAACTGTTACGCCTGTTCCTACTCCTGTGAATGTTTTCTCAGGTGTGAAGGTTACTGTTCCATCTGGTGCTACTGTGTATGTTCCTTCTCCTGGAATTGTCTTAGTTGTTGAACCGTCTTCGAATGTCGCTGGTACTTCATCGTCCATTGGTACTTCTGGGTTACCTGGTGTGAATGTTGGTTTACCGTTTTGTTCTTTACCTTGGATGTCTGTTGTTTCAGCTGGGTCTGCAGTTGGAGTTACCGGAGTCACGTTTGGTGTATATTTAGCTGTTACTGGGGTACCATTCTTATCTACACGTTTAACCGTTACGCCTGTTCCTTTACCTGTGAATGTCTTCTCTGGTGTGAACGTTACTGTGCCGTCTGGTGCTACTGTGTATGTTCCTTCTCCTGGGATGACTTTTTCTGTTGAACCATCTTCGAAGGTTGCTGGTACTTCATCATTCATTGGCACCTCATCAGCACCTGGTGTGAATGTTGGTTTACCTGTTTGTGTTTTACCTTGAATATCTGTTGTTTCAGCTGGGTCCGCGGTTGGGGTTACTGGAGTTACTGTTGGTGTATAAGTAGTTTCTACTTTTGTTCCGTTAGTATCTTTAGCAACAACTTTGGCTGGGTCTGGTGTGCCTGTGAAGTCTTTGTTTGGTTGGAATGTAATTACTCCTGTTGTTGGATCAATTGTGTAGGTTCCAACTTCTTTACCATCTTTAAGAGCTGGCATTGTGGTTACTTCATTACCACTTGGGTCTACCAATTTAACAGTTGTCTTATCAATTGGTGCTACTTCGTCACCTTGTTTGAACATTGACTCTGTTTCCTGAGTTTGTGGTTGACCTTGTTTTCCAGTTGTTTCTTTTGGTTCTGCTGTTGGTACTACTGGGGTTACTGTTGGGGTGTAAGTTGTTTCTACCTTAGTTCCGTTAGTATCCTTCGCTACAACCTTAGCTGGATCTGGTGTGCCTGTGAAGTCTTTGTTTGGTTGGAATGTGATTACTCCTGTTGTTGGATCAATTGTGTAGGTTCCAACTTCTTTACCATCTTTAAGAGCTGGCATTGTGGTTACTTCATTACCACTTGGGACTACCAATTTAACAGTTGTCTTATCAATTGGTGCTACTTCATCACCTTTTGTGAACATTGTCTCAGTATCTTGTGTCTGAGCTTGTCCTTGTTTTCCAGAAGTTTCTTTCGGTGTGGCTGTTGGAACTACTGGAGTTACTGTTGGAGTGTAAGTTGCTGTTGCTGGTGTTCCATTCTTATCTTTAACTTCAACAGTTGCTGGATCTGGTGTACCAACAAAGTCTTTGTTTGGTTTAAACGTTACAACACCTGTTAACGGATCGATTACGTATTTACCAACTTCTTTTCCATCTTTTGTAGCTGGAATTTCTTTGTCATCAACTGGTTGTCCATTTACTACAAATTTAGCTGGTTGCTTTTCGTTAATAGTAATTGGAGCTGTTTCATCACCTTGTGTAAATTTAGGTGTTCCTGTTTGCTCTTGACCTTGTTTACCACTTGAAGTTACACCCTCTCCAGTTGGTACTACTGGTGTTACTTTTGGAGTATACGCCCCTTTTGAAGTAACCGGAACTTTGTTTCCTTCTGAGTCAGTTGCTGTTACTGATACTTGTACATTAACACCTTTAGCTTTTCCTGTAAATGTTGGAAGTGGTTCAAATGTTACTACACCTGTTGTTGGATCGATTGAGTATGTTCCTTCTCCATCAACTACCACTTTACCTTCAGCATTAGCTCCTTCTAATGAGTATGCTGCTGTTGTCCAGTCAACATTTGTGCCATCAAGTGTATTATCTGTGTTATTTAATTCAGAGAAACGATCTTTTCCAGAAATAGATGTTTGAGTTTGACCTTGTTTTCCTGTAGTTTCATCTGCAGATGGTGCAATTCCGTATACAGTTGGTGTATATGCATTTTCTACTGCTACTGTTACTGGATTTCCTGATTCATCATTAAATGTTACATCAGCCGCTACTGTTACTGGATTTGCAGTTCCTACAAATCCTTCTACTGGAGTGAACGTCACTTCACCTGTCGTTGGATCTACAGTGTATGTTCCCTCTTCTGTTGTTACAGATTCAACTTTTGCCCCTGTTTTTGGATCTACTAGTTTATAATTTGATACTGTAGTTCCTTCTTTTCCATCATTGAAATTGTCGGCCATTGAGTCAGTTTGTTTTTGACCTTGAGCGCCTGATGATTTCTCTGGTTCTGTTACTACGATGTAGTAAGTTGTTTCTGCTACTGCATCTTCTGTAACTTCACCAGCATCTGTTCCATCTACTGTTGGAGTTGTCACAACACCGTTTGAGTCTACTGCTCTTGCTGTTACCTTGTAACGTCCTTTTTGAGATAATACATAAGCATTAGCTTTAGCTAGGTTTGCTTCTGCAGCTGTTTTAAGAGCTTCACGCGCAGTTTCTACCGCTTTTTCAGCTTCTAAAGCTTCTTGACGAGATGCATTAACTGCTGTATCACGAGTTGCTACCGTTCCTTTCGCAGCTTCAATATCCGCTTCAAGTTTCGCTTTAATTTCTTTTGCTATTTCCAGTGTTTTCTGAGCCATTTGTTGGGCTGTTGGCGAAATCGTACGTAATTTTAAGTTATCTAATGCTACTTGAGCATCTTCTACAGCTCTTGTTTGACGATCTAATCTTTCTTGTAAGCTTGCTAAATCATTTTGAGCATCTTGTTGTTCTTTTACAGCTGTTGCTGCCGCTTGAGTTTTAGCTGCAGCTGTACGTTGTGCTTGAATATAAGCTGTTTCTTCTGCTTGAGCTCCATCAAAAGTAGTTACTGTTCCATCTGGTGCAGTTGCTGTTACTTTTGTTTTAATAGTATCAGAATCTGTAGCTGATGTTTTATCATCGATTGTATCTGTGAATGCTACATTTGCTTTAGTAGATTTAATTAAGTCTACTGATGTACCTTTTGTTTCTGAATAACTTGTTGAAGTCCCTGTTGGTTTATCATTTTGAATTGATGCTAAGTCTGTTCCTACTGCTTCACGATAAGCTATATATCCGCTAAATCCTGAAGTTGTTGAAACTTTCCATCCCGCATTCGATTTAGTAGCTGTCACCGTAGACCCATCAGATGCACTCCATTGATCAGATGCAGAATCATAACTTACTTTAATAGTTCGCCCTTGAGTTGAAGAAGTTTGATCATTCGGTAATAATGTTTCTGTTCGGAACACATCACCTACAGCTGTTACTTCACCATTTGTACGAATTTCAGCAATCTTATCAGCTAGACTTGTCGCTGTAGATTTAGCATTCCATGTACGTGTAAATTCGTAAACAAATAACTTAACATCACCGTTAGCTTGTGCTTCTGTATATACACGTCTTTCTGTAAGAATTGAATTATCTCCACTTTCTTCAAGTTGATATGCATCTTCATTTGGAAGTGTATATTTACCTGTCGCACGGTTAAATGTCGCTGTATATTCTTTGTTGTTATGATCTTTAACAGTTACCGTCTCACGTTGTAAGTGTGCTTGTACTTTATCAGTTGTTGCTTTAGCCGCAATACTATCAACACCAACGTATTTTGTAGATTCCGGAGTCACTGTTAAGTTAATAGTTGATTCTCCTGAAGCCGCAACTGCTCCTAATACCGCGCCTTCTTGAACTGCTGTATTTGTAGTACCTGCTGCAACTGTCCAGTTACCATCTTTAGCTACAAGTTTTGTAACTGTTCCATCTGGCATTGTGATTTCTGCTTTGTTAGCTCCATTTGAAATTGTAACTGGTACACTTGTTGCATATGCTTCAACATTCTTAACAGTAATCTTAGGTGCTACTGCGATTGTAATATTTTCATGAGCTTCTTGACCATTCATGTTCCATGCAGAAGCCGAGTTATAGTCTTTCGCCATAGCTGCTACAGTAAAGATTCCTGCTTCTGTTGGTTTACCTGTGATTAAACCTGTTTCTGGTGCATAAGTTAACCCCGGAATAGTATCATCAAGTGATACAGGTTTTTCACCATTTTTACCTAAAGTCTTACCATTTAATGTTGTATAAGCAGTAACTGTTTGAGGATTATTCATTGATTTAACAGTTGTTCCATCAGCTGCCACAAATTCTGCTTTTTTAGCAGTTGAACTTGGAGCAGTTTTTGATCCAGCTACAAACTTAGAGCCATCTTCACGTTGATAGTTTGCTCGTGTATCTCTATTTACTCCATCATTATCTACATATTGTAGACTATGGCTTACATCTTCCCCAATAGTAACCATTGTTGAAACACCTTGAATTCTAGGTGCTGTTGAATCTTGCCAACCAATCCAACCAGCTTGTAGGTCACGGAAGTACACTTTTTGCTCAGTATCACCTTTTGCTACAGTTAATTCATAACGGAAGTCGTACACCCCATTCTGGATATTGGCTCCGATATAACCTTCTACAGTATCCGAATTTGCGTTATAGCCTAAACCTGGCGGCAAGTTCATTGGAGTGACTTTCTTGATAGTATAGCCTGCTGTTTTTGCTGCATCGTTTAACTCGAAACGTTTTGTTACATCTTTTAGATAAACATAGTGGTTACCTTGTTCATATGTGTATCCATAAATTTCTGTTGCTAGATATTCATAAGCTCCACCTGATCCATATGGGTTAGTATTATTATTTTGACCACTTGCACGAAGCTTATTATTCCACATCGCTGCTTCACGTCCAAGTTTTTGTGCTTCTGTTTTTGATAACGGAAGGTCAGTACGTGCTCCAGTACCAGGTTGTGGGTTGTTTTTAGCAACTTCTTCTGTGTTTTCTGATTGGAATCCTTTTACATAAATTCTATATGCAGCATTGCTATCTAATTCTTTATACGTTTTACCAGTAGCTGTTGCAAACTCACCGTTTTCTTTTCTAAGTTCGGTAGATGCTAGTGTATACCCTTCATTAGCTGAACGTAGGTTTGAACCTTCTACTAGTTCTTTACCGTTACGCTCATCTTTTGAACCTGTGTTTTCGATAGCGTTTGAGTCAGATTTTTTCTCTGTATTTTCCGCTTTCTTTCCGACAGTTTCTTTACCATTGGTAGTATCTACTGCTGGTGTTTCTTTCTTTTCTACTGGTTTATTTTTTAATTTTGAGTTAACAGTTGTAACAAGTTTGTTGTAGGCAGCCTTCAATTCATCTTGGCTTGTAGCATTTGAAAGAGCTGTCTTAGCTGCTTCCAAGTCAGCATTCAAAAGAGCCAAACTTTCGTCTGTCTTGTTTGCATATTTTCCAGAAGCGAGTTTCCCAGCTACTTCATTAACATAAGATTCAAGCTGAGACTTGTCTAGTTTAGGAGCAGCTTCTTCTTTTGTAACTTCTTCAGTTTTTTGTACTTCTTCCTTTTTAGACTCTTCTACTTTAGGAGTCACTGCTTCAGGTTTAGCTTCTTCTTTAACTTCCTTATTGTCTACTACAGGAGTTACAACTTTATCCTGATTATCTTCAGTATTAGCTGATACTACAGCTACATCAGAACCATTCCCATTAACTGCTGTTTCTGAGGCTGATACTGCACCATTTCCAAGGAACATCAAACCAGCCGCAATCGCTACTGATGCTGCTCCAAAGCTATACTTACGAATTCCATAACGGATGTATTTTTCTACTCTAAAATCTTGTTGTTGCTTGCCTTTCATCGAGACTAACAACCTCCTTTTATTTTCATCATGTTTATAGATATAGTAAAAATTAAAACCTCTTCATATCATTCATCAATGAAGGAATTGCTCAAGTACTATATTTTTCCGAAACATGTATATTCATTCTATCACATTAGCTAGATATATTCAATTCATTTGCTTGAAAAATAACATGAAAATTTCAATTTTTATCTATGTCATTCTCTAAAAAATAGTAAAAATTGTCTGAATTATATAAAATAATCTACATTTTTTAGCTTTTTCCACTATTTTTTGACATTTCAACACATTTTCGAATCTGCTTTCTCTGTATAAATGTATATTATTTTGAATTAAATTTTATTTCTATATATTTTATTTTTTGTATATTTATTAATTAAATCCGTTTGATTTTTTTCATGAATCTTTTAACATATGTATTTTAACATTTAAAAGTATATTTGAATGCTAATCTCAGCTAAATACATTTAGAATTTCTGATTTAGCTGTTAAAAATTCTCATTTAAAGTTGGGTAAGAGCAAAAAAAAACGAGCACTTTCGTACTCGTTCTCTGATATAAACTACTGATTAAAGTGAGTTTACGTCAACTTTGATACCTACACCTTGAGTAGTTGTGATAGTCAAGTTTGTTACGTAAGTTCCTTTAGCTGTAGCTGGTTTTGCTTTTTGGATTGTTTCGTTGAAAGCTTTGAAGTTTTCAACCAATTTTTCAGCTTCAAATGATACTTTACCGATGATTGCTTGAACGTTACCTGCACGGTCAGCACGGTAAGTGATTTTACCACCTTTAGACTCTTCAACTGCTTTAGCAACATCCATTGTTACAGTACCAGTTTTAGGGTTTGGCATCAAGTTACGTGGTCCAAGGACACGTCCAAGACGTCCAACAAGAGCCATCATGTCAGGTGTAGCGATAACTACGTCGAAGTCCAACCAACCGTCGTTGATTTTAGCAACAAGGTCGTCTTCACCAACAAAGTCTGCACCAGCAGCTTTTGCTTCTTCAGCTTTTGCACCACGTGCGAAAACAAGAACGCGTGAAGTTTTACCAGTACCGTTTGGCAATACCATTGCTCCACGGATTTGTTGGTCAGCTTTTTTAACATCGATGTTCAAGTTGTAAGCAACTTCTACAGTTGCGTCAAATTTTGCAAAGTTAGTTTCTTTTGCAAGTGCTACAGCTTCTTCTACGCTGTATGCTTTTGTGCTGTCGATTTTCTCAAGAGCAGCACGAAGTTGTTTGCTTTTTTTAGCCATTTTCTATTCTCCTTGTAAGTGGTTCAATCGATTTTCATCTCCCACGTCACTTCTCGAAATGATGAAGTCTTGCGGGTTATATTGGGGGTGTTATTGATTAGTCAACAACAGTGAATCCCATAGAACGAGCAGTACCTTCGATCATACGCATTGCAGACTCAATGTTTGCTGCGTTCAAATCTGGCATCTTAGTTTCTGCAATTTCTTGTACTTGTGCACGAGTAACTGTAGCAACTTTAGTTTTGTTAGGTGTACCTGATCCTTTTTCAACACCTGCAGCTTTTTTCAAAAGAACAGCAGCTGGTGGTGTTTTAGTGATGAAAGTAAATGATTTATCTTCGTAAACTGAGATAACAACTGGAATGATCATACCAGCTTGGTCAGCTGTACGAGCGTTGAACTCTTTTGTGAATCCCATGATGTTGATACCAGCTTGACCAAGAGCAGGTCCAACCGGTGGAGCTGGTGTAGCTTTACCAGCAGGGATTTGCAATTTTACAAGTTTTTCGACTTTTTTAGCCATTTTTAAATCCTCCTTTGTGGTTTTGGCGGTAATTAAAGATTTTTACCTCCCACAAGCATGCTTTACACATACTCATCTATTATACACTATTTATCTAGAATTGCAAGAGAAAAGTTTATTTTTTAATCGACGTAATCTCCGCCTTCAAAGCCGTAGTATTCTTCCAAACTGAGACCACTCTCAGCAATTTCTTTTGCTTCTTTTCCGACATATCGAAGGTGCCATTCCTCAGCCATATATCCTGTTTCTTTTTCTTTACCTTTGAGATAACGGACAACAAAGCCATAATCAGCAGCATGGTCCAAGAGCCATTGGGCCGCTTTTTCTTCTGTTACCAAATCACCATTTGTCCCAATCACATCAAAGGCTAAACCTGTCTGGTGTTCGCTATAGCCAGGTCGAGCAGAATAACGGTCAGCTGCTGCCTTCCCATCTTGGTTGACATAATCTTGATAGAGCTTGGTCTGAGTTTCATAACTTCTAAAACCACTGTAATGATCACTAATCGGGAATCCTGCCTCTTGCATAGCTTTAATGAGTTTGACCAACTCAGCCTTGGCTGTTGGATTTTCCCCTGGATTGTAGTCTTTTGACAATGGGTAGTGTTTATTGGCTACGATGATTTCATCGTATTTCCCTTGGATGCTGTAGTAGTCTCCTTTGTTAACCACTTCTGCTTTTTTGGGGGCAGCTCCTTTAGACTTACTGCCGACTGTTCCATCAGCTTTAGCAGTTTGTTCTGTCTTAGCTGCGCCATCTTCATTTTTTGCTTTTTCTTGTGAACAAGCTGCTAGACTCAAGGCTAGCAAAGCTGTCAAGATAAGGTATCTTTTTTTCATTTCTACTCCTTTATTTCTAATAGTTTATCTACTTCTATTGATAAACGTTTAACTAATCTTTCAATCTCATCAGTTTTTGCTTGGCAGGTTTCTGCTGTCATTTCTTCAAAAGGAACCCACCAGACTGGACCACGTCCATTGAGACCGTGACCATTCATGTCACCTCTTCGTCTAGGAAACAGATGCCAATGAAGATGGGCATCGCCATTTCCTAGCAGTTCGATATTCATTTTCTCAGCAGCAAAGGCCTTGGCAACTGCCTCTTGGACCACACTCATTTCTTCTAGAAAACGGAGTCTTGTCTCCTTTTTCAAATGGTGCAATTCGGTGACATGTTCCTTGGCTAGAAAGAGACTATAGCCTGCAAAATACTGGTGGTCTCCAATCACAAGATAGCCTGTTTCCAACTCTTTGACAAAATAGGGATTTTCTCCCTTCTTGATGAGCTCAATTCTCTGGCAAATCAAACACATATCAATCTACCAATGCGCTCTTAAGATAAGCATCAACCATACGTTCCGTTGCGACCACCGAATCAATATGAGTGCGTTCATATGAGTGACTAGACTCAATACCAGCACCGAGAAGGGCGTGTTTGACTTCTGCACCTGCAGACATAGCCGCTGAAGCGTCCGAACCATAAAACGGATAGATATCCAGCTTAAATGGAATATCTTGATCTTTCGCCAAAGCAACCAAATGTTGACGGAAGTCATAGTGATAAGGGCCTGAAGCATCCTTGACACAGATAGACACTGTATATTCGTCTGTTTGCTGGTCATCTCCCATAGCTCCCATATCCACAGCCAGATATTCGACTACCTGAGCAGGAATACTAGAGTTAGCACCGTGTCCCACTTCTTCAAAGACTGAAAAAGCGAAATGGGTTGTTACTGGCAATTCAATCTTCTCTTCCTTATAAATACGAAGCAGGTTAAGCAAAATTGCTGCACTGACCTTGTCATCCAAGTGGCGAGACTTGATAAAACCTGTCTCTGTCACGACAGTTCGTGGGTCAAAACTGATAAAATCACCGACCTCAATCCCCAAGGTACGAGTTTCTTTTTCATTGGTTACTTTGGCGTCCAAACGCACTTCCATATTGTCCTGCGTGCGTTCTGCCGTTCCTGCATCCTTGTAGACATGGCAAGAAGTTTGGTGGATGAGGATGGTTCCTGATACCTTTTGACCTGTGCTAGCCACATGAACGGTACAGTTTTCACCTTCAATCATGTTCCAAGGAAAACCACCGATACGATCCAGCTTGAGACGGCTGTCTGGTTTGACAGCACGGACAATAGCACCCAACGTATCCACATGGGCAGTCACATAGCGATGCTCCTCATCATTTTGACCTTTGATGGTCACATTGACACCGCCCTTAGCTGTGCGAACCGGCTGGTAACCAAAACCTTCTATAGTCTTGACTAAATAGTCCGAAATCTCCCGAGTGAAGCCCGTTGGCGACGCAATGGCTGTCAGTTCTTTGATATATTCTACTGTTTGATTCATTTCTTCACCTCTTTTGCTACCTATTATAACACATTTATCATCGGATAAAAAAAGAAAATCACTCCTGTAGACTTGACTACAAAAGTGATTTTAGTGATTATTCCATTTCAAAAACATCGCTTTCTTGCTTGTTTGGTAGAACCAATGAGAGCAAGATTCCGACAATGGCTGGTACCAACCATGGGAGTGATGCCTTAGCAAAAGGAAGAGCATTGACAAGATTTGCAAGAAACTCAACTTTAAACGAGCTTCCTAGTACGCTTGCAATGGCAATAGCTGTAACAACAGCAATTGTCAACTGCATACCTGGTTTTGAAAGAGCCACAAATTTGTTGACAATGACAATCATAACGATAGCAATCGTGATTGGGTACAAGATAACCAATACTGGAATTGAGTACTTGATAATCGCATCAAGACCCAAATTAGCAATGGCAAATCCAATAAAGGTAAAGGCTGTCGCATAAACCTTGTAGCTGATTTGCGGGAAGCGCTCATTAAAGAACTCAGCTGTTGACACAATCAAACCAACTGTTGTTGTGAAGCAGGTTACGGTAACCATAGCTGCAAGGAAGAGTTGAGCTGTTGAGCCAAAGATTTCTTGAGTGGCTTGTGACAAGATGTAGACACCTGGTGTTCCACCCTTCATCGCTTCAGCTGGTACTGGGAAATGATTTCCAAGGAAACCTAAACCGATGTAAAGAGCGCTGAAGGCAAGGGCAACAACGATACCAACAACCCAAATAGTGGAAATGTATTCTTTCTTACTTGAAAATCCAAGTTGTTTCAAGGTTTGAACTGCGATTACACTGAAGGCAACTGAGGCAAGGGCGTCCAAAGTATTATAACCTTCTAAGAATCCTGTACCAAAAGCAGAAGCTTGATAAGCAGCTGAAGCAGCTTGAGGACTTGTTCCACCGTATTTTAAAGCTCCTAAAACAACTAAGATAACAATCAAAATCGCAAAGACTGGCGTTAAAATACGGCCGATACGGTCTAAGATTTTTGATGGATTGAGCGAGATTAGATACGCTGCTGCAAAGTAAAGAACCGTAAAGACAATCAAGCCAAGTCCTTTATTTGCATCCGATAAAAGGGGACTAATCCCTACTTCGTAAGCTGTTGTAGCTGTACGTGGGATAGCAAAGAATGGACCGATTGACAAGTAAAGAACTGAGAGGTAAAGAGTCGCAAACCAAGGCGCTATCTTTGTAGAAATCTCGTAGATATATCCTTTAGGATTTAGCGTTCCAATAATAAGAGTCAAGACGGCGATACCGACACCTGAAAAGACAAAACCTGCGATGGCAGGAAGAAAATGTTCTCCAGATAGAGCACCTAGAGAAGGCGGAAAAATCAAGTTCCCCGCACCAAAAAATATTCCAAACAGGAGTAAACCTGTTAGGGCACCTTTTTTAGCCATGAAAATCTCCTTCATATTTATAAAATACTGACCTAGTATATCATGAATAGGAGTATGAAAAAAGCTTCACGAAGTAAATATTGAATGTTTTCAAGATTCTTAAAAATGAGAATTGTCTAAAAATAAAATTCTCCTACCCAGTTCACGCCAAGTAGGAGAAAATTCTAATGTTTATACTCTTCGAAAATCTCTTCAAACCACGTCAACTTCACCTTGCCGTACTCAAGTACAGTCTACGGCTAGCTTCCTAGTTTGCTCTTTGATTTTCATTGAGTATTAAAGTTCTTCAAAGGCCATCATGCCACCTTGTACATTGATAACCTCATAACCTTGTTCTGATAGGAATTGGCAAGCACGCGCCGATCTCATTCCAGATTTACAAATAACATAATGTAACTGGTCCTTGTCCAACTGATCATAGATATCGGCTAATTGACTCAGAGGAAGATTCTGAGCACCTTCTAAATGAAGAGTTTCAAACTCATCCACTTCTCTCACGTCCACTAGAGAAAGTTGGTCATTTTGGTAAAGCTGGTAAAATGCGTCAAAGGTTATTTCTTTCATTCTTTTTCTCCTAATACTCTTCGAAAATCAAATTCAAACCACGTCAGCGTAGCCTTACCGTACTCAAGTACAGCCTGCGGCTAGCTTCCTAGTTTGCTCTTTGATTTTCATTGACTATAAAATGGTTTTAATTCTTTTTTTCAAATCCGGCACCACTTCTGACTCAAACCAAGGATTTTTGGCCATCCAGATTTGATTTCGCGGCGAGGGGTGAACTAGTGGAAAATAGGTTGGCAAGTAGTTCTGGTAATGTTTTACCCGTTCTGTCACCTTGCCACTGACTTTCTCCTGTAAATAGTAGGCTTGGGCATATTGGCCAATCAAGAGGGTCAATTGGATATCTGGTAATTCTTGCAAGAGCTGTGGATGCCATTTTTCAGCAAAGCCAGTTCTCGGTGGTAAATCACCTGACTTGCCATGCCCTGGAAAGTAGAAATCCATAGGCAGAACAGCAAAATATCCTGAATTGTAAAAGGTATCTTCATCCACACCTAGCCAGTCGCGCAAGCGGTCACCACTCTTATCTTTCCAGTAAAGGCCTGCTTCTTGGGTTTTAAGACCAGGCGCTTGACCGATGATATTGATGCGAGCAGTCTTTGGCGCTGCAAAGAGAGGCTCGATGCCACGCTTTGTATAGGTAGCATTCTGCGGATCCGCCATAATGGCTTGCTTGATTCTTTCGATTTGAGACATCTACTTTCCCTCCAAAAAGAAGTCTAAGCATACAATCTCAGACTTCTATCGTTTTATTTGATCAATTCATAAATAGCTTCGGCATAGATTGCTGCAGCTCGGAAGAGATCGTCCAAGGCGATAAATTCATTGGCTTGGTGCATGGTGTCAATTGAGTCTGGGAACATGGCACCGTAGGCAACTCCGCGTTCGAGCAAACGACCAAAGGTTCCACCACCGATAACTTGCTCGTGACCTTTAAGGCCAGTTTGTTTTTCATAGACATTCAACAAGGTTTGCACAAGTGGATCTTCCATTGGCACATAGTGAGGGGTATGCCCGTGCTCAGAAAGGCTAACAGAAGCAACTGACAAGTTTTCAAGGATTGACTTGATTTGCTCTGGGCTTGTTCCTTTTGGATAGCGGATATTAAGGGCAATGGTATTATCAGCACTTGCTTCATCGAAGCGGAAGACACCCGCATTCATAGAAAGGGCACCCATCTTTTCATCCACATGGGCAATCTTGAGATTTTCACCCTCATGGTCGTTCAAGAGAATTTTACCAGCGATGTCAAGGTAGTCTTTAGCTGGTCCTGCAAAGTCAAACTGACTGAGGAAGAGAGCTAGGTAAGTTGCACCATTGACACCTGAAGCAGGCATAGCACCGTGGGCTGATTTACCAATGATCGTCACCTTGTATTGGCCAGCTTCTTCTTGAATTTCTCCTCTGAGTTTGTGTTCTGCAACAAAAGTATCTAGTTTACTTTGCAAGTCAGCTAAGTCACCTGAAACAACTGCTGTTGCTGATTCAGGAACCATGTTTTCACGCAAACCACCTGTGAAGCTGTGAAGACGGGCAACACCTGCATTTTCACCTGCAAAGTGGAGGTATTCCGTGATATTTCCTTTTTCACCATTGATGATAGGGAATTCAGCGTCTGGAGAGAAACCGAAGTCTGGCTTCGCAAGTCCTACGTGCTCGAAGTAGTAGTCCATATCTGCCCAACCTGATTCTTCGTCTGTTCCGACGATGAAACGAACTTTCTTAGAAGTTGGAAGACCCAATTCTTTGATGATTTTCAAACCATAGTAACAAGCTGTTGTAGGACCCTTATCGTCAGAAGCTCCACGCGCATAAAGACGACCGTCTTTGATAGTTGGTGTGTAAGGGTCTGTGTCCCAACCGCTACCAGCAGGCACTACGTCCATGTGGGCAAAGATTCCGAGAACTTCTTCTCCATCACCAAACTCGAAATGTCCTGCGTAGTTGTCAACATTTTTAGTTGGGTAGCCATCGCGGTCTGCAATTTCAAGGAATTTCTCCAAAGCTTTTACCGGCCCAGGTCCAAATGGATGCTCAGCATCAACCTTGCTGTCATCACGTTCAGAGTTGATTTCTAAAAGGCTAAACAAGTCAGCCAAGAGGTCTTCTTTACGTTTTTCTACTTCTGCTGTAAAATCAATTGTTGTCATTTTTTTCTTCTTTCTATCTTTTCTCGATGATTTCATCTACTGGCAAGCGGTAGCTTGGTTCTAATTTTTCGTCTGTGTAACCCACTGTAATCAAGAGTTCTGGGCGGAAGCGGTCTTCGATTTCCAAAACTTCGTTGACTTTTGATTTGTCAAAACCAAGAATCAGATTTGATCCGATTCCTTGGTCTGTAAGAGCCAAAACCAAGTTCATAGCAACCAAACCTGCATTGAGGGCTAGGTAGTCGCTGACTTGTTGCTCACTGTAACGGGCAAATTCAGCAGGCAAATTTTTCATGAAGTATTGTAGTTGTTCTTCTGAGAAATTGTTAGCACCACCAACTCGGGCAATTTTACGGGCACGTTTGGCAAGGTCCGTATCTGTAAACAAGGCAATGGTTACAGGTGCTGATGATACCTGTTCAAAGTTTGAACCGTATGCCAATTTTGCTAGTTCGGCATTTTTCTCCCGAACGACCACAAATTTCCAAGGCTGGCTGTTGTGGGCGCTTGGCGCCAAGGTTGCAATTTCGATAGCCGTACGCACATCTTTTGGATCAACTGGCTTATCAGTGAAATGCTTAGTCGCATGACGTTTTTTATTTAATTCAAGAAATTTCATAATCTATTTCCTTTTCTAATTCTACTGCTTCCATTCTACCATAATTTGAAAGAGGTTGCAGAGATTTTTCGTAGAGACAAACTGGAACAAGGATAAGCAACTGAATGAAGAAAATCATTTAAATCAGGAATCCCCTCATCCAGTTCCAATTAATTTTCAGTTACTTAAAGAAACTAGTCTATCTTATATTCTGACTTTATAGCCTCCAAGAAATTCTTCACATCTTCTACATACCCATGCTTTTCTATTAAGCTTGCTAATAGCTCCAGATTGTGCCCCTGATAGTTGTCTTCTCGTCGTAGCTCTTCATACATTTCGATAAAAGGAAGCCCCTTGAATTTGGCCAACTCCAACTCCGCTTCATAGTCATAAGCAACTTTACGAAATAGGATATTTACCAATTCCCCATCTTCAACTTCTATCACGGCATACTGGGCACGGTGATTTTTTAACGCCTCCCAATTAAAATAGGGCATGCCAATCGACCCTGGATTGATGATTTGTTGCCCTTGACTGCCGTAACGAAGCAACTGCTTGTGGACATGACCATAGACTGCCACGTCCGTTTCCTCATCTAGCAGTTGGTCAAATTTTTCTGTATCATTCCCAACCAACAAGTCACCCCCATAATTTTTGTCAGGTAAATTATGAGAGATAGAAAAGCGCAACCCATCAACCTCTTTCTTTTCCAGCAAAGGCAAGCTTCGTAACCAGACAATCGTTGCAGGATCCATTCGCTCCATCAAAAACTGGGTCATTCGCATTGACTGGATTTCTTGTGGATGTTCCAAACCATATTCACCATCCAAGGCCTCAAGGACACAATCATCCCAATTACCTCGAACACTTGCTGTGATAGGAAGGTCCTTTAGCAGGGCTACCAAATCATTTGCACCTGGACCAGGAAGAAAAATATCTCCCATAAGCCAATATTCACTGGCTCCTTGAGTTTTAGCATCTGCAATCACTGCTTCTAAAGCCGTCGCATTTCCATGAATATCTGATAAAATTGCGATTTTATGTTTCATTGTGGTTTCCTTCCGTTTGGTAATCTACTCTTTCTTCCGCCACTTGAGCTAATTCCACTTCTTCCTGCGGGTTCAATTTTCTTTGCACAGTCTCTGCTACTGCTCTAGGCACTCCAACTTCGACAATCTCATCCACACTGGCTTCCTTGATTTTGGCCAGAGACTTGAAATGCTTCATGAGATTCTGCTTGCGTTTAGGTCCTAGCCCTTCAATTCCATCCAGTTGTGATGAAAAGGAATTTTTGGAGCGCAGTTGGCGGTGGAAAGTAATGGCAAAGCGGTGGACCTCATCTTGAATGCGTTGCAAAAGGAAAAATTCCTGAGAATTGCGAGACAACTCCACCACCTCAAGCGGATCTCCAAAGAGCAATTCATGGGTTTGGTGCTTATCATTCTTTTGCAGACCTGCAATGGGAATATCCAAGCCCAGTTCCTCTTGGATGACTTGCTTGGCGATATTGACTTGACCTTGTCCCCCATCAATCACAATCAAATCTGGAGGAGTCAAACCGTCACGCTGTACTCGACCATAGCGCCTGCGAATGACTTCTCTCATACTGGCATAGTCGTCTGGCCCGACTACGGTTTTGATTTTATACTTACGGTAATCCTTCTTACTTGGTTTGCCATTGACAAAGACTACCATAGCCGAAACAGGGCTGGTACCCATGATATTGGAGTTATCGAAGGACTCGATGCGAACTGGAGTCGGAATTTGGAGCAAACGTCCTAGATTTTCAATAGCTCCTTGTGTCTTTTCGACAGATTTCTCCAGCAGGTTGAATTTCTGCTCTAGGCTGACTCGGGCATTCTTTATAGCCAGATTGACCAGTTGCTTTTTCTCTCCACGCTGGGGTTTGAGAATCTTGGTGTCTACCAAAGCCTTTACAGCTTCTTCGTCAATATCCTGCGGAATCAGCACCTCATTAGGAACTAGGTGAGATTTTTCTTGATAGAATTGTCCCACATAGGTCAAGAAATCCTCATCCGGATCATTATAATAAGGGAAAAGATTGACATCGCGCTCAATAAGCTTACCCTGACGAACAAAGAAAACCTGAACACACATCCAGCCCTTGTCGACATAGTAGCCAAAGACGTCACGGTTTTGGAGATCCTTGGCCATAACCCGTTGCTTGGTCCTAAGAGTCCCAATCGCCTGAATCAGGTCACGGTATTCCGCTGCCCGTTCAAATTCCATACTTTGTGCTGCGGATGCCATCTTACCCTTGAGATCATCGATGATTTTGTCATCCTGCCCTTTTAGGAAATCAGAAACCTCCTGAGCCATAGACTTGAAGTAGGACTCATCCTTCTTACAGATAGTGTGGGCCATACATTGACCGATATGGTAGTAAAAACAGACCTTAGAGGGTGGATTGGTACACTTGCGAAAAGGGAAAATCCGATCCAGCAGTCGCTTGATTTCATTGGCTGCTCCCACATCTGGATAGGGACCAAAATAGAGACCTCCGTCTTTTTTGACCTGACGGGTGATAATCAAACGAGGATAGCGTTCATTGGTGATTTTGATGAAAGGATAAGACTTATCATCCTTGAGCATGATATTGTACTTGGGCTTGTTTTCCTTAATCAGGTTGATTTCTAAGAGAAGTGCCTCAATATTAGACTCCGTAACGATAAATTCAAAATCCACAATTTCAGACACCAAGGCCTCTGTTTTGGTATCATGACTTCCACGGAAATAAGACCTCACGCGGTTACGCAGATTTTTAGCCTTTCCTACATAGATAATGGTGCCGTTTTTATCCTTGTGAATGTAGCAACCAGGACTGGTTGGCAAGAGCTCTAGTTTTGATTTAATCAAGTTATTCATAGTTCCATTATAGCAAAAAAGTAGGGAAAGATAGTCCCCTACTCATTGGTCTCATATATTTTTCGAAGTCTTGCAACATCCTCTTTCTGGATACCATAAAAGGAACCTGCAGGTTGCATGACAGACTTCTCATCTGTATGGTCCAAGCCAATCGCATGCCCCAACTCATGTTCTGCCGTATGGACAATGCGCTCATAGGAATAGCCATAGTCAGGATTGGACAGATAATAATGATTCAACCGCACCGTTACGGATAAGAATTGCCCTGTCAAGAGATTGGTCTGACTTTCCGCCTCTCCTGCCACAGGAGTGTTTCCGTCGTTCATCTCCGTAGCCAAGATATCTGCCTTGCTGGCTTCAGTGACAATTTCAAAGTTAAAAGCACCCGTTTGATTCCAGTTCTGAATTGCTTCTAAATACGCCTCTTGAAATCCTGAATCCATCTGAGGATCCAGGCAAATACGAGCTAAAGCCTGTGGCCACCTTCCTTCAGAGTGTTGGTGGCTATCTGTCTTGTTCAACTTAGGCAGTTGTCCTGTTTTTTCCCATTGGTCGATACTTTGTTGACCAATTTTTACTGACCGCTCTGCTTGCTTTAGCGCTCCTTGAAAATCACCGTTCAGATACCAGAGAAGTCCAAAAGCAAAAGCACACAAAAGAAAAGCTATCCAAACTAGACGCCAAAACAAACGCCACACAAAAGAAAAGAAAGCCCCTATCAAACGAAAAATCCAGCGCATGTCCCTCCACCTTTCTAGCAAATAAAGTCTATTTTACTAAAATAAGCTGAAAGAAAGCTAAAGACCAATTTTCTTATCTTAGCGTCCTAATATTTTTTTGAGTAACTGAATAGCTTTATATTTTATGGGAGATGGATAATAACGGAAAGTTCCTGCTTTACGTACAATATAACCATTAAAATTTTGTTTAAAACGTAAAACACCATCACTACCATCAAAAATCCCTTGAATCCCTAGAAAGTTGTATTTAGGGATCCCACGTTTTATGCTTTCCAACATAACATATTTCTGAAGCAAAGCTGGTGCATAAAATTTATTAAACTCAGTATAGGAACCACTAAAAAGATAGGTCGTTTCTTGAGGCATATAAATAAATAAACTACCTGCTAAGACAAGATCTTTCTCTCCATATTTTTTAATCAACTCTCGTGCTTCTGCTTTTCGAACTTCAAAGCTTTCATACTGCCTAGCCAACTCTTTGTGTTCTTTTTTCTTTTGTGCAGAATCTGGATATTGTTCTAATAAGAGTAATGAGGTAGCTATTTTTTCAGATAATTCTTTTTGCTTATGTATTAAATTTTGTATATATTCTCCTAAATTTAGAATAGCAATTACAAACTCGGCTTTTTCTCCAAAAGAGTCATAAAAATGCTCATAATATTCTAAACTTTTATCACTATATTCTCGACGTTCAGAGGTTGTTTTTGTTATATCTTTAAAAATTGAAAGTTCTTCACGATTTAATTTTTTCAACTGAATACCAAATGTATCAGCCTTTTTCACCAAAGCTTTCCCCTTTTTACTAAAACTGTTAAGCAAGGTCTTTTCAGTTAGCTCATTCAAATCTTTACAATATAACCAATCCGGTTCTCCACCTGGGTAACCTGTTTTTAAACCATCAAATTGATAACCTAAATCAGTCAAATCTTGAATAATACTTTTTTTCTCAGCATCTATTGGATTACCTTCACCATCAAAAGTTTGATAAGTTTCATAAGGTTTTACAAGCAACTCTAATACACCATTTTGCTTGGCATATTCTTTTAACTCCGCATAAAAAACTGGGAGAGCATCTTGTTGGGTATAAATCGGCCCCGAATTGATCTCCATATGTAGACCACCCAGCATGGGCAAGCTATAAACCAGAGCTGCAACTTGAATTTCTCCTTCTTGATTCAATGCAAGATAAACAATTCGAGCCCCTCTTTTTTCTAACAAGTCCCCCATCTGGACAGATTGCATAAAAGAACGAGAAGAGACCTGATCAGAATAAGCTTGAAATTCTTCTTTTGTGAGTGTAATTAATGCCATGTACTTACCTTCTATGATGTTTTGTTCTTAATGCCTTGCGAAAATCAAGAGCGATTCTTAACAGAGAATAAAGAGGATGGGTGGGCATTGTAAACTCACCCAAGTATTCTTCAATCGTTGGATTAAATTTTTCCTTAAAATGGTAAAGTCCACCATTGAGAGAGTTTTCAACACCACCTAAATTTTGCCACACCATACCTCGCTCAAAAGCATAGCGAGCTGTTTCATACCAAGCTAAAATTGGTGCATTATAACGTTTAAAAGCATCATCCATACCAGCATATAGATTAACAGAGGTATTACCAAATTCCAAACTCAAAGTAGCTGCTAAAGGAATGTTTGATTTTTCTTCATTCAGATATCTCTGCAAGAAATCTCTTTCTTCTACCAAACGCTCTTTTTCCTTCTTCTGGGCTTCTACTTTTGAAGTTCGAGTCGACTCAGTAAACGCTTCTTCCAACGCTAAGTTTTTCGCTAACTGTTTTTCTAATTCTCGTAAACGCTTAGCGATATCCAGAGTAGCCAGCGTAATGTAGGCCTTGTCCTTAAAATTATCTAACAATTTTTTATAATAGGCTTCATTCCTCAAATGGATATCTTTTCGCTTCTCAGTTTTTTTCATCAAAAACGAGAAAGATTCTAACAATTCATAACCACCAATCTGAATCTCTACACCCTTATTTCTAGATGATCGAATGGCTTGTTTTGTTGACTTGCAAAGTTTATCTTCTGCAAAGTTTTCCTTGTATATTTTTGCCTGAATACGAGGCTGAATAGTATCCCCCATTCCATCGGTCTTTCCTGACCACCTTACTCCCATTCTTTGCAAATTTTCAATAATAGCCATATTTTCAGGATATTCTGTTTTTTCATGCTTGATTGAACTTTGCGATAAGCAAATACTTGGGTCAAAAATCACAAAAATCGCTCTCTTGCTTCGAGCATAGGACTTAATGGATTGAAGAACAAAGTTCAGGAGTTTAGCATCCTTATAATCTAATACAGGACCTCTTGGGATATAAAACATTCTATAGCCTAGAGGAAGAGTTTTAATCAAAATACTAGCTGTAGCCAGTAATTTATCTCCTCGGTAGGCGCCAAACTTTTCATGTTGCCAATCAGACTTAACCTCTTCCCAAGCACTACTTTGTAATACATTGACTAATTCATGTTCTTTAACAAACTGATCATATTCTAATGTGGGAATGCCAATTTGATAACGATACATCTCTTACTCTCTTTCCAACAATAATAGAATTTAACTACTATTCTACTATTTTTGTTTAGAAAGTCTAGTAAAAACATATTTTAGTTTCTATTCCATAGAAGACATGGTTATTGAAAGAGTAATACAAACTAAACTAGCTTAATCTCTCTTCTAATTTGAAATCGATTGGTAGGGTTGCTAAGAACCGTTCCAATTGTTTTTCCCAGTAGTACCATTCGTGAGTTCCAGCACTATGGCTATAGGTCACATCAAATCCCAGTTTATTGAGATTTTTCACTGCGAGATTATTGGCTTCGTACAAGAAATCCTGCTCGCCACACCAAGCCCAAAGTTTGGTCTTTTTATCCGATTTTTTAGCCAGACTTTCTAGAGAATAAGGACTAGTTGTCCAATCTTTAATCTCCCCAAAAACACCTCTCCAGTAAGCTGGTGTTCCCAAATCTTGGCTTTCAGGAGAAAAATCTTGAAAACTAAGCGCACCTGAAAAGCTAGCTGCATGAGAAAAACGATTTGTAGCAAGAGCCAATTTGAAACAGCCATAGCCTCCCATAGAGAGGCCAGCGATAAAGGTCTTTTCACGCTTGCTAGTCATATTAGGGAAGAAGCGTTTCAGAACCTGTGGCAATTCCTCTGCTAGAGCTGTGTAATAGTCAAAACCATATTGGGTATCGGTATACCAACCGTTGCTGGTATTGGGCATAACAACGATGAGATTGGTTCCTCGGAGTAAGCGTTCTACGTTGGTCCGCTTGAGCCAACTATTATGATTACCAGACATCCCGTGCAAGAGGTACAAGACTGGAATGTCTTTACAATCTGGTTCTTCCACTCGATTAGCATCAGGATAGAGGACATTCACTCCCCACTCCATATCCAAAACTTGTGAGTAATACTCGATTTTCATTACTGCCATAATTTTTCCTCTATTTTTCTATAAGAAAAAGCCGAAATTCGACTTTCTCTCCGTTTATTTCATCGCTTATTTTGCTTCCATGACTACTGGTAAAATAGCTGGACGACGCTTAGTTTGATCAAAGAGATACTTGGTCAGATTATCACGAACCTTCCCTTTAAGATCTGCCCAGTCAAAGTCATCTCCTTGAAGATAGTCTTCTACCGTCTGATTAATCAATTCTGAACTTTCACGGAGAATATCACGGCTCTTCTTGAGATAAACAAATCCACGCGTGTGAACACGAGCCTTGGCTACAATTTTCTTCTCACGACGGTTAACGGTGATTGCGACGATGAAAATTCCATCTTCTGACAAGACCTTACGGTCACGAAGAACTACATTTCCAACATCACCAATAGCATTTCCGTCAATCAAGACATCCCCTGCCGAAACCGCTCCAGCTGGGACAAAGTCTCCATTCTCATAAGCCATGCTGGTTCCCTTTTTAGGGATAAAAATGCGTTCTGGCAACATCCCAACTGCCATAGCAGCCTTGGCATGGGCATCCAACTCACGGTACTCACCTTGAATTGGGAAGAGATACTTGGGTTGCAAAAGATTGATCATCAACTGCAAATCACGCGCATTTCCGTGACCTGACACGCGCAAACTTTGGGTGATCAGTTTGACAACACCGCCAGCTTGGTAAATCATGTTTTCCACACGCGCCATAACTGCTTCTTTGGCGATAGACGGAGTGGTTACGATATAGACCAAGTCACCGTCCTTGATTTCCACATAACGGTGGCGACCAATCGACATCTTACGAAGACCGTTGATAGGCTCACCCATACGGCCTGTCTCAAGGATAATCAACTCATGGTCTTCAAAGCGAGACATATCTTTGGGCTTAATCAAAAGACTCTCGTTAGCTAGAGACAATTTCTTAAGACGAATAGCAGTGCGGACGATATTTTCAATATCGAATCCTGTCAAGACCACACGACGGCCTGTTGCATCCGCAGCATCAAATACCTGCTGGATACGAGAGAGGTTGCTGGCTACCGCCGCAACGATGATACGTCCATCCCAATCCGCAATAGTTTGAGTGATTTCGTCCCCAACTTCACTTTCGCTAGCCACTTGGATATTACTGTCCGCATTAGCTGAATCACTGAGCAGAGCTAAAACTCCGTCACGACCGATTTCTGCCAAACGAGCGAAGTCTGTCGCATAAGATTCACTAGCTGTCTGGTCAAATTTGAAGTCCCCTGTATAAACGATGCTACCTTCAGCTGTCTTCAAGACAACACCCAGACTTTCTGGGATAGAGTGGGTCGTACGGAAGAAGGACACCACAATCCCTCCAAAATCAATCTCCGAATCCTCATCAATGACATGGAAATCATTGAATTTCTTAACCGTATCATTCCCTTTGACAAAGAGTTTAGCCAACTCGATGGTCAACTCAGAGCCAAATACAGGTACCTTGGCTTCAGCCAAGAGATAAGGCAGAGCACCAATGGCATCCGCATGGCCGTGGGTTAAGAAGACCCCAGCGATACGATCGCTATTTTCAAAAAGGTAGTCCATATTTGGAATAACTACGTCCACCCCTAGTTGTTCATTTTCAGGATATTTCAGACCTGCATCCAAAACGAAAATAGACCCATCGATTTCAGCGATATACATATTTTTCCCATTTTCACGTACACCACCAAGTGTTGTTAAACTGATATTACTCATTTTTCCTCCGAAAGCTTAATTTATCTTGATTATAGGGTTGCTTACCCTCTTATTCTAAAAGCACTATTACTTTTAGCCGAATCTTTTCCTACCATTATACCATTTTTTTAATGATTTTCAAAATGAAGATTTGTTTTCAAAAAAGAGCTGGTTGCCCAACTCTTTCCTACGTCTATTCTTTTTCCATCAAAAAGTCATAAATTTCTTGCACTGTACCCAGCGCCATCATTTCTTGGTCTTTGACAGTTTGTTTGAGATTCTGGTAAATCTGACTTTCTCCTATCTCTCTCTTTGGCGCTTCTTTATTGACTGTCATGACCCCATCTTTGATCGTCACAAAGCCTAGCTCTTCAAACACTTGAATCATCTTGACCAGCAAGATTTGTTGAATATTGAGATAAGCTGCCAAATCCTTCAATTTATAGCGAATATCAAACTCTGGAAACTGGTAAATGGTCTTGTACAATTTGGCAAACTGCTCTCTAGTTCCATAACCTGTCAGATAATAGGCCTTGTCAATATCATTTTTGAAATAGACAGCAGAGAAATTCTGTTCCTGAAAAATGGTCTTCAGCTGAGTAATATCCTCAGGAATGGTTTTTACAACCACAGCATCACTATTTACTAGATCGGGCAGTTCTCCAGCAAAATCCAAGACTGGAACTCCTTCTGGCAAGACTGCATTCTTCCCACGGATGTTAAAAAGTTGAACACCCTCTACACGCGCATCCACCATCATCAACTGGAGGGCAGTTTGGCCATTCCATTGGTTGACAGACAATTTGACTGCCAGCTCTAGATTCTTGGTTTGAGAAAACTCTGTCGCCCATCTACCTTGTCCGAAGGCCACCACTTCAAAACTCGCCTCACCTTTGGAAATTTTCAACTTGAGATGGGCATTGCCTGCCCCCATGGTACGGGCACTTTCGACCTGAAAATCCTTGATATAAAAGACAGGTTTCTGATTGTCCATGCCAAAAGGTGCCAAACGTTCAAAACTTTTGACCGTTTCAAGACTCAAAGTCTCCAAATCCAGTTCTTCATCTAAATTTAACTTGTTCTTGCCAGCAGCATCTGCGCCTTTTTCACGGACATAGTCTTCCAAGACCTGAGATAAATCTGAGAGTTTCTCCACTTCCAGCGTCATTCCTGCTGCGCCAGCATGGCCACCAAAGGCGATAAAGAGGTCTCGATGGGGATCCAGCGCCTCAAAAATATCGATCGCTTCCACACTACGAGCACTACCCTTTGCACGACCGTCCTCTATATTGAGAACGATGACTGTCTGCCCTAGTTCTTCCAACAAACGACCAGCCACGATTCCTAGAACCCCAGGATTCCAGCCTTCCTTGGCCAAGACTTGGACCTTCTTCTCAGGGTCCACCATGGTCTTAGCTTCTTCATAGATAGACTGGACGATTTCCTTGCGCTCTTCGTTTTTCTGGTGAATCATGAGGGCAATCTCGTGAGCTTCCTCGTCGTCAAATCCAGTCAACAAATCAATGGCAGGATTGGGATCATCCAAGCGGCCCAAGGCATTCAAACGAGGGGCAATCTGGAAACCAACCGTTTCTTCTGTTACTTCGTTGGCGGCAATCCCAGCCATGTCCAGCATTTCTTGTAAACCAATGCGCTGAGTATGCCCCAGCATTTCTAGACCATATTGAACCAAGATACGGTTTTCATCCGTCAAACTAACCATATCTGCAATGGTACCAATAGCGACCAAATCAAGCAATTCCACTTGTACTTCTTCTAACAGGGCACAAGCCAGCTTGAAAGCCACTCCACAACCAGCCAAATATTTGAAAGGATAGTCCGCATCCGGATGTTCAGGATGGACAATGGCATAGGCATCTGGTAAGGTTTCAGGCATGGAATGATGGTCAGTCACAATGACATCCACTCCCATAGACTGGGCCAATTCAATAGCCTCGTGACCCGCAACCCCATTGTCCACTGTCACAATCAAGGAAATTCCTTCTTGCTCGATAAAATATTTATAAACACTGGCATTAGGTCCATAACCGTCGGTAAAACGATTGGGCAGATAAACCCGGCACTCAGCACCAAGCTGTTCCAAACTTTCCTTCACAATAGAAGCCGAAGTCATACCATCCGCATCATAGTCTCCATAGATGAGAATATTTTCCCCTTCTTCAATGGCCTGACGAATCCGTTCTACTGCCTTGTCCATATCATGGAGCAGATAGGGATCGTGCAAGTCTTCCAAAGAAGGTTCTAAGAACTTCTTTAGACTTTCTTGGTCCTGAATCCCTCTTTCAAATAATAACCGAGCCACCTCAGGACCCAGTCCAGCCTTCTTGGCTATCTTTGTAAAATCCGCATCTTCTACTTGCGGGGCAAACTGCCATTCATAAGTAGGTGTTATCAAAAAGACATCCACTCTTTCTAAGAATTCTATTGCTTCATTATAACACGATTTAGACGTTTTCTCTATCCTGATTGCTTTCTACAAAAATTTTACTAACTTTTTTCTGATATGATTTGACAAGAAAAATCTTTTGGTGTAGAATCATGTTATAAAATCTAACACAAAGGAGATTTCTTATGGCTTTAGTAGAATTTGAACACGTCGAAAAATATTACGGAGACTACCACGCACTCCGCGACATCAATCTCCGTTTTGAAAAAGGGCAAGTCGTTGTCCTCCTTGGACCTTCTGGTTCTGGGAAGTCCACTCTTATCCGTACGATTAATGGTTTAGAGGCTATCGACAAGGGAAGTCTCCTAGTCAATGGACACCAAGTAGCAGGTGCTAGTCAGAAAGATTTAGTTCCTCTTCGTAAGGAGGTAGGCATGGTTTTCCAGCATTTCAACCTCTACCCTCACAAAACAGTGTTAGAAAACGTGACACTTGCACCCATAAAAGTTCTAGGAATTGATAAAAAAGAAGCTGAAAAAACAGCCCAAAAATATCTGGAATTTGTAAATATGTGGGACAAGAAAGATTCATATCCAGCCATGCTTTCTGGTGGACAAAAACAACGGATTGCCATCGCTCGTGGTCTTGCCATGCATCCTGAACTCCTCCTCTTTGATGAGCCAACATCTGCTCTTGACCCTGAAACCATCGGCGATGTTCTAGCAGTTATGCAAAAGTTGGCCCACGAGGGTATGAATATGATTGTTGTTACCCATGAAATGGGCTTTGCCCGTGAAGTTGCGGACCGCATCATCTTTATGGCTGACGGAGAAGTTTTGGTGGATACGACAGATGTCGATGACTTTTTCGACAATCCAAGCGAACCTCGTGCCCAACAATTCCTCAGCAAAATCATCAACCACGAAAGTGACAAAGTCAAATAAGGAGGCGCCTATGAAAAAGAAATTCTTTTTATCAGCAATATTGATTAGCCTTTTCAGCCTTGCTACTGCAAAACCAGTTCAGGCCGACACCAGCGTCGCAGATATTCAAAAGAGAGGCGAGCTAGTTGTCGGTGTGAAACAAGACGTTCCCAACTTCGGCTACAAGGATCCCAAGACAGGGACCTATTCTGGTATCGAAACCGACTTGGCCAAGATGGTAGCTGATGAACTCAAAGTCAAGGTTCGTTATGTGCCGGTTACAGCACAAACTCGCGGACCCCTTCTAGACAATGAACAGGTCGATATGGATATCGCGACCTTTACCATCACAGATGAACGCAAAAAACTCTACAACTTCACCAGCCCTTACTACACCGACGCTTCTGGCTTTTTGGTCAATAAGTCTGCCAAAATCAAAAGCATTGAGGACCTAAACGGCAAAACTATCGGTGTTGCCCAAGGTTCCATCACCCAACGCCTGATTACTGAACTGGGTAAAAAGAAAGGTTTAACCTTTAAATTCGTCGAACTTGGTTCCTACCCAGAATTGATTACGTCCCTTCACGCTCATCGAATTGATGCCTTTTCCGTTGACCGCTCTATCCTATCTGGCTACATCAGTAAGCGCACAGTACTACTAGATGATAGTTTCAAGCCATCTGACTACGGTATCGTTACCAAGAAATCAAATACCGAGCTAAACAATTATCTTGATAACTTGGTTACTAAATGGAGCAAGGATGGTAGTTTGCAGAAACTTTATGACCGTTACAAGCTCAAACCATCTAGCCATACTGCAGATTAAGGAGGATACCCCATGACAGATTTATCATCTTGGACAGCCTATTTTCAGGATTTTGGACAATTTTTCAATGGTTTCCTCTTCACCCTTGCCCTAGCAATTGGATCCTTTATCCTCGCCATGGTTTTAGGCATCTTCTTTGGAGCCATGTCAACCAGCAAACGTCCAATTTTGCGCATTTTAGCTCGTATCTTTGTCGAATTTTACCAAAATACTCCCCTTTTGGTGCAGTTTGTTATCGTTTTTTATGGCCTACCTCTTATCAGTGACCATATCATCATGATTCCGATTTATTGGACAGCTGTTCTCTGCGTGGGACTCTATCACGGCGCCTATATCGCTGAGGTTATTCGCTCAGGCATTCAGTCTATTCCTAGCGGTCAGATGGAGGCCGCCCTGTCGCAAGGTTTTACCTATATCAGTGCCATGCGCTTGATTATCTTGCCTCAGGCTTTCCGTATCATCCTCCCTCCTTTGACCAACCAAATCGTCAACCTCATCAAGAACACCTCTACAGTCGCTATCATTTCTGGAGTCGACTTGATGTTTGTGACCAAGTCTTGGTCGGCACTTAACGGAAACTACATTCCAGCATTTTTAGGCGCTGCCCTTCTCTACTTTTCTCTATGCTTCCCTGTTGCCCAGTTTGGTCGCAAGATGGAGCAAGCCAACAAAAAAGCCTATTCACTTTAGGAGGTTACTATGGAATCCATTTTAGAAGTTTTGACCCCAGATAACCTAGTCTTTATCTTTAAAGGATTTGGCTTGACCCTCTACATTTCTCTGATTGCCATCGTCCTCTCTACCCTCATCGGTACGGTGCTAGCTGTCATGAGAAATGGGAAAAATCCTGTCTTACGTATCATCTCCAGCATTTACATCGAGTTTGTGCGTAATGTTCCCAACCTCCTCTGGATTTTTACTATCTTTTTGGTTTTCAAGATGAAGTCCACACCAGCAGGAATCACTGCCTTCACTCTCTTTACATCAGCAGCCTTAGCTGAGATTATCCGAGGTGGCCTCAATGCCGTGGACAAGGGCCAGTACGAAGCAGGAATGTCACAAGGATTTACTTCTGCGCAAATCCTCTACCACATCATTCTCCCACAAGCCATTCGCAAAATGTTGCCAGCCATCATTTCCCAGTTTGTTACCGTGATTAAGGATACCAGCCTCCTCTACTCTGTTATCGCCCTACAAGAACTCTTTGGAGCCAGCCAAATTCTCATGGGCCGTTATTTCGAACCAGAGCAGGTCTTCAGTCTGTACATCCTGATTGCCCTCATCTACTTCAGCTTTAACCTAGCAATTTCTAGCCTGTCTCATATGCTGGCCAAACGTTGGCAACAAGCTGCAGAATAATACTCTTCGAAAATCAAATTCAAACCACGTCAGCTTCACCTTGCCGTACTCAAGTACAGCCTGCGTCTAGCTTCCTAGTTTGCTCTTTGATTTTCATTGAGTATAAACAGCCACTCTCCAGTTCAATTGGAGAGTTTTTTGATGATAGTAAACATTTATAGACCTCAATTTGACACCATACTTTTTCTATGATAAAATGTAACAAATTTATTTACAACAAATCAAAATCTTAATGAAATGGAATTTTCTATGAAATCAATCAAAGGACTACTCTTTATCATAGCTAGTTTTGCCTTGACTATTTTGACTTGGATGAACACTTCTCCCCAATTCATGATCCCAGGACTAGCTTTAACAAGCCTATCTCTAACTTTTATCCTCACCACTCGTCTCCCACTACTAGAAAGCTGGTTTCACGGTTTGGAGAAGGTCTACAACGTCCACAAATTCACAGCCTTTCTATCCATCATTCTACTCATCTTTCATAACTTTAGTATGGGCGGTTTGTGGGGCTCTCGATTAGCTGCTCAGTTTGGAAATCTTGCCATCTATATCTTTGTCAGTATCATCCTTGTCGCCTATTTAGGCAAATACATCCAATACGAAGCTTGGCGATGGATTCACCGCCTGGTTTATCTAGCTTATATTTTTGGACTCTTTCACGTCTACATGATGATGGGCAATCGTCTTCTCACATTTAATCTTCTAAGTTTTCTTGTTGGTAGCTATGCCCTTTTAGGATTACTGGCTGGTTTTTATATCATCTTCCTTTATCAAAAGATTGGCTTCCCCTATCTAGGGAAAATCACCAATCTCAAACACTTAAATCATGATACTAGAGAAATTCAAATCCATCTTAGCAGACCTTTCAACTATCAATCAGGACAATTTGCCTTTCTAAAGATTTTCCAAGAAGGCTTTGAAAGCGCTCCGCATCCCTTTTCTATCTCAGGAGGTCATGGTCAAACTCTTTACTTTACTGTTAAAAATTCAGGCGACCATACCAAGAATATCTATGACAATCTTCAAGTCGGCAGCAAAGTAAGCGTAGACAGAGCTTACGGACACATGATCATAAAAGAAGGACGAGAAAATCAGGTTTGGATTGCTGGAGGTATTGGGATCACCCCCTTCATCTCTTATATCCGTGAACATCCTATTTTAGATAAACAGGTTCACTTCTACTATAGCTTCCGTGGAGAGGAAAATGCAGTCTATCTAGATTTGCTTCGTGACTATGCTCAGAAAAATCCTAATTTTGAACTCCATCTAGTAGACAGTAGGAAAGACGGCTATCTTAATTTTGAGCAAGAAGAAGTGACCGAACATGCAAGCGTCTATATGTGTGGTCCTCATTCTATGATGAAGTCACTTGCCAAACAAATTAAGAAAGAAAATCCAAAAGCAGAGCTTATTTACGAAGGATTCAAGTTCAAATAATCAATCATACCCTCCTGGAATTTCCCAGGAGTTTTTTCTACGCAATCTCAAAAAACACTGCCAGATTTCTAGCAGTGTTTTGAGTTTCATTTATCTTAGTAGACTGTTTTTTCAGTTTCTACATCGAAGAAGTGTGCTTTGTTCAAGTCAAATCCAAGTTCAACTGTTGCACCTGTTTGCAAGTAGTCACGAGCATCAACTTTGGCAACAAATTCATCTTTACCAACTTGGCAGTAAAGGTGAGATTCTGAACCAAGCAATTCTGATACAGAGATAGTAGCTTTGACAACTGATTCTGGGAATGTTTCAAGGAAAGCAGGTTCTGCATTCACGTCTTCTGGACGGATACCGAAGATCAATTCTTTACCTTCGTAGCCTTTGTCACGAAGAACTTTCAATGCTCCTTCTGGAACTTTCAAACGGAAACCGTCAGAAACAATTTCGCTACCAACCAATTTCACATTGATGAAGTTCATAGCTGGGCTTCCGATGAATCCTGCTACGAATTTGTTAACTGGGTTTTTGTAAACTTCTTGAGGTGTACCGATTTGTTCTACACGTCCGATAGTACCTGTACCAGCAGGGTTTTTAGTTGCTGACATGATAACGATACGGTCTGCAAGTGTCATCGCTTCTGTTTGGTCGTGAGTTACGTAGATAGTTGTAGCTCCGATACGACGGTGGATTTTAGCGATTTCAGCACGCATAGATACACGAAGTTTTGCATCCAAGTTTGACAAAGGTTCGTCCATCAAGAATACTTTTGCATCACGGACGATGGCACGACCCATGGCAACACGTTGACGTTGACCACCTGAAAGGTCAGCTGGTTTACGATCCAAGAATTCTTTCAAACCGAGGATTGCAGCTGCTTCTTGCACACGTTTATCGATGTCTTCCTTGCTGTATTTACGCAATTTTAAACCGAAAGCCATGTTGTCATAAACAGTCATGTGTGGGTAAAGAGCGTAGTTTTGGAATACCATGGCGATGTCACGGTCTTTTGGAGCTACGTCGTTGACAACCACGCCATCGATAGATGCAGTACCTTCTGTGATGTCTTCAAGACCAGCAATCATACGAAGAGTTGTTGATTTACCACATCCTGAAGGACCTACGAAAACGATAAATTCTTTGTCTTTGATGTCCAAGTTGAAGTCTTCAACTGAGTAGTGTTCGCTGTTTGGATATTTTTTGTAAATGTTTTTAAGATTCAATTCTACCATGAGGTGAACTCCTTTTTTCTTTTGATAGTTTTATTATAGATGAAAACGCTTTACATTTCTATGGCAAGGTGACCAAAAAAACAAAAAAGTTCTGTGCAACTTGCACAAAACTTTATAAAACATCTGGTAAAATCAACTGATAACACAAGGTCAGGTCAGTCAATTCCTTCAATTGAAGCCCTGTCAATTCTTCCCATTTATCAATCTTGTATTGGAGAGAATTGCGGTGCAAGTAGAGTTGCTGGGCTGTTTTAGTTAAGACAGCACTATTTTCCCAAAGGGAAAGAATGATTTCCTGAATCTGATCCTGATCCAAAATCATCTGGTGCAGATATTCCTTGATCGCCTTCAAGTCCACACTTCTTTCCCCCATACTCCAAAGATAGAGTTGTGAAAAAGTATGAACACCTTGGTGACCCTGACGCCACCAAGTCTTAAACAAATCGCGCTCTGCTTTAATCAAGTCTGATAGGGCTTGATGGCCTGTCTGAGACCAAACCTGGCCCAACATGATTGACAGACGAAGTCCAAAGTCATACTCAACCGCTTCAATCGTATCACTTAAAATAGCTCGTACAGAAGTGTATTTATCTTGTTGAAGTACGAAAACATAATCCTGAGCTCCTACCTGAAGCACTGTCTGACAGTTAGGAAATAGAGTCCGCATCATATCCAACCAAGAAGCTAGATTTTCCTGCTGAAAATAGGAAAGATGACAATAGGCCAACTGAATCTTTTTAAAAGTTTGTGGTGCCTGCCCTTTGCCCTCAATAAGATAGGAATACCAAGGATTGAGCGAACGAGCCTGCTCCTGCTGGGTCAAAAGGGCAACCAACTGCTTTTCACGCTCGCTGAGCTCAGCCTCCTCCAGCAAAATCCACTGCTGAGAAGCTAAAGGGAGTGTGAGATAGCCTTCTTTCTCTACTGGTTGGTCTGAAATCTGAGCTTCAGGAAACCAGTCTTGTAATTCTTTTGCCATCATGTCCTAGCCCTCCACTTTTTGGATGCACCACGAAATCAAGCTCTCAAGACGTTCCAGATTTTCAGTCATATGGAGATAGCCCATGACTGCTTCAAAACCTGTGGACATACGGTAGGTCACCACATCAGCATTTTTGGCCTTGGTGTGGCTATTGGTATTGCGGCCACGTTTGTAGATTTCTTCTTCTTTTTCCGTTAAGACTTGCTCCTCCAACATAAGGGAAATCAGGCGAGCCTGAGCCTTGGCTGAGACATACTTGGTCGCCTCTTGGTGGAGTTTATTGGGCTTGGTCATGCCTTTGAGGATGAGGTGACGACGAATATACATAGAATACACCGCGTCCCCCTCAAAAGCTAACGCAATCCCGTTAATGAGATTGACATCAATCACGTGTCCACCTCACTCCATCTTTGGTGTCAAGGAGCTTAATCCCTTGAGCAGCCAATTGGTCACGGATCTGGTCCGCTGTCGCAAAGTCACGATTGGCACGCGCTTCTTGGCGTTTTTGAATCAAGGATTCGATCTCAGCGTCCAAAACTTCCTCAACAAAGACAATTCCAAAGACTTCTAACATATCCGCAAGAGCTTGCTTAACACTTACATCATAATTGCCAGAGTTAATCCACTTGGCCATTTCAAAGACTACTGTAATACCGTTGGCAGAGTTGAAATCCTCATCCATAGCTGCTACAAACTTGTCTTTAAAAGCTTGTAACTCTTGGGTATCCACGTTTCCTGTAAATGGTTGTTCGTAAGTGTTCTTTAGATACTTGAGATTAGTCTCTGCATCACGCACTGCCTTTTCTGTAAAGTTGATAGGCTTGCGATAATGTTGAGTCGCAAAGAAGAAACGAAGCACTTGCCCATCGAGGGTTTTAAGGGCATCATGTACGGTAATAAAGTTGCCCAAGGACTTGGACATCTTGACATTGTCGATATTGACAAAGCCATTATGCATCCAGTAGTTGGCAAAGGTCTTACCTGTTTTGGCTTCTGACTGGGCAATTTCATTGGTGTGGTGTGGAAACTCTAGATCGGCTCCACCACCGTGGATATCGATGGTATCACCTAAAATCTCTGTCGACATGACCGAACACTCAATATGCCAGCCCGGACGACCAGGCCCCCAAGGACTGTCCCAAGAAATCTCGCCTGGTTTAGCAGATTTCCATAGAGCAAAGTCTACCGGATTTTCCTTGCGAGCCGTTTCTTCATCGGTACGACCTGAAGCGCCTAGCTCCAAATCTTCCAAGGTTTTATTAGCCAACTTGGCATAGTTGTGGGATTTTTCCACACGGAAGTAAACATCCCCTTGACTCTCATAGGCAAAGCCTTTTTTAATCAAGTCTTCCACAAAACGAATGATGTCAGCCATAAACTCCACTACACGCGGATGGCGAGTCGCAGGTTTGACACCCAAGGCCGTCACATCCTCACGAAAGGCAGCGATGTACTTGTCCGCAACCTCCTGAGGCGTGATTCCTTCTTCCTTGGCACGGTTGATAATCTTATCATCCACATCCGTAAAATTGGAAATATAGGCAACCTCGTAGCCACGGTATTCGAAATAACGACGAATGGTATCAAAAGCCACCGTTGAACGAGCATTCCCCACGTGGATATAGTTGTACACCGTTGGCCCACAGACATACATCTTAACCTTACCATCCTCAATCGGGACAAATTCTAGTAAATCACGAGACATGGTGTCATAAATTTTAATCATAAAATAATAGTCAGGAAAACCAAAATCAAAGAACACTTAGTTTCATCACTAAGAGTTCAATTCAATTTCAGTCCGAATCTCTCTAGACTTCGGAATCCCTTGCTCCTTTCTCATTCAGATAAACCACCTGGGTCTGTTTGACAAAGCCGATCTTTTCATATAAGCGTTTAGCACCTACGTTGCTGTCCTCTACTGCAATCTGAAATTCCTTATCATTTTGCTCAATCAGTTGGTTGACTAGGGATTTTGCTAAGTAGCTTCCATATCCTTTCCCACGTTCAGGTTCAGATATTGCTAAACCGTAGAAGTAATTCGTATTAGTCGATAAATCTACCGTGCAAGTTCCAATAACCTGACCGTCTTTTAACAAAATATATAAGCGACTTTCTGGATCCTTCAGAGCTTCAGCGACATATCTATCCACAACTTCTCTCGATTCATGTTCCTCTGAAAATGCCTGAAATTTTAACTGACTAATTTGCTCCTGATACGAACTATCTGCTAACAAAACTTCAAGATTAGAAACACTTGCTAACTGATAAGGGCTTCTATCCTTACCTAACCAGGTTTCTGTCTCTTCATCTTCAACCAATCCCCAGTTGCTGACAAAATCAGGATAACGGTCTAGAAAAATACGTTCTGTCTGAAAAGTAACTGAACGAATAGGGAAAGAAGCCGTTTCTTTCTCAAAACTAGTAAACAATGCACGCGCAATTCCCTGACGGCGATGATCTGGATGAACCAGTATCGTCACTTCCACATCTTGGTCATCTGCATAGACAGTTAATAAACCAACAAGTTCGCCTTTTTCATAATAAAGGAAAAAGGCGGGCATGTTTGGGTCAAAATTAAGCATGTTAGAGAGATAGGGATCACGATAGGTACCGTCATAGTTTTGGCAACAGTTAATTAGTTTTTTCGCCTCAGATAGCTCCTCTTGGCTTAACTTGTTTCTTGTTTGAATCATATAGGTATCCTCTACAACCCAGACGATCTGTGACTGGCATCTTTAGCCTGCTCGAGTTTATTGACGTAGTACTCTCGTTTTTCTTCGACTTCGTGGATCGTCGGTTCATCCTTCTGTCCATGAACTCGGACGATCTTAGCAGGAATACCGACAACCGTCACTTCACTAGGTACGTCTGCCACGACAACTGCTGCTGCACCGACCTTGGCATTTTCGCCGATTTCCACTGGTCCGATAACTTGGGCATGAGCGGATATAAGAGCTCCTTTGCGAACGGTAGGATGGCGTTTGCCACAGTCTTTTCCTGTTCCCCCAAGAGTCACTCCGTGATAAAGGAGAACACCTTTTTCAACAATCGCTGTTTCCCCAATCACCAGACCAGAACCATGGTCGATAAAGACACCTGAATCAATCTGGGCACCTGGATGAATCTCAATTTGAGTCCAAAAGCGCCAAAACTGACTGTGCATACGAGCCAAGAGTTTGAAGCCATGCTTCCAGAGAAAATGCGAAAGACGGTGGGCCGCCAAGGCCTTGACACCTGGATAAGTCAGCAAAACCTCCAAAGTGGTGCGGGCCGCTGGATCATTTTCTTTTACGATATCAATGGTTTCGCGCCACCATCCCATACATTTCTCCTTTTCTTATTCTGAATCTTTTGGTGTTTCTGTAAATTCTTTCTTAGGTTTGTGATCCTTGTGATGACGTGGGCGGTGAGGTCTCTCAGACTTTTCGCCTTTTTCATCACGTTCAGGTTTTGGAGGACGAGGAAGAAGGGCCTTCATAGAAGCATCCACACGTCCTTTTTCATCAATCTTGATAACCTTAACATCAACTTCATCCCCGATTGCTACCAAGTCTTCGACATTGTTGGTACGAGTCCAAGCCATCTCAGAGATATGAACAAGGGCATCTGTCTTATCAAAGAGGTTAACAAAGGCACCAAATTTCTCGATACGAACGACTTTAGCACGGTAAACTTCGTCCACTTTGGCTTCACGGACCAAACCAGCAATGATTTCTTTGGCACGGTTAATAGCATCTTGGTCGCTAGAGTAGATAGATACATTTCCTTCTTCGTCGATATCAATCTTAACACCTGTTTCAGCGATAATCTTGTCGATGGTTTCTCCACCCTTACCGATGACAATCTTGATTTTATCCACATCGATCTTGATGGTATCAATTTTCGGAGCAGTTGGAGCCAATTCTGGACGAACTTCTGGAATGGTTGCTTCAATCACATCAAGGATTTCAAAACGCGCTTTCTTGGCTTGAGCAAGGGCCTCAGTCAAGATTTCAGCAGTAATCCCTTGGATCTTGATATCCATTTGAAGGGCTGTAATCCCGTCACGAGTACCTGCAACCTTGAAGTCCATATCTCCAAAGTGGTCTTCCAAACCTTGGATATCTGTCAAGACTGTATAGTTGTTTCCATCTGAGATGAGACCCATGGCAATCCCTGCTACTGGCGCCTTGATTGGCACACCACCAGCCATAAGGGCAAGAGTTCCAGCACAGATAGAAGCCTGAGATGAAGAACCGTTTGATTCCAAGACCTCGGCCACCAAGCGGATAGCATATGGGAATTCTTCCAAACTTGGCAATACTTGAGCAAGAGCACGCTCACCGAGAGCCCCGTGACCAATTTCACGACGACCAGGTGCACCGTAACGACCAGTTTCCCCTACAGAGTATTGTGGGAAGTTATAGTGGTGCATAAAGCGTTTCTTGTACTCTGGATCCAAACCATCAATGATTTGAGTTTCACCCATCGGAGCCAAGGTCAAGACTGAAAGGGCCTGAGTTTGCCCACGAGTAAAGAGACCTGAACCGTGCACACGAGGAAGGAAATCAACAACCGCATCCAAAGGACGGATTTCATCGACCTTACGACCATCAGGACGTATCTTGTCTTCTGTGATCAAACGGCGCACTTCAGCGTGTTCCATTTGTTCCAAGATTTCAGCCACATCACGCATGATACGGTCAAATTCTTCGTGGTCCGCATATTTTTCTTCGTAAACAGCAGTAACTTGGTCCTTAACTGCTTGAGTTGCAGCTTCACGGGCCAATTTTTCTTCTACTTGGACTGCCTTTTGGAGGTCACTGTTGTAGGCTGCGATAATTTCAGCCTGCAATTCAGCATCCACATGAAGCAATTCCACTTCTGCTTTTTCTTTACCAACAGCTGCAACGATTTCTTCTTGGAAGGCAATCAATTCTTTGACTGCTTCATGTCCTTTAAGAAGGGCTTCCAACATGATTTCTTCTGACAATTCTTTGGCACCAGACTCAACCATGTTGATAGCGTGTTTGGTACCAGCTACTGTTAATTCAAGAAGAGAACGCTCTGCTTGTTCTTGACTTGGATTGATGATGATTTGGCCATCTACATAGCCCACTTGTACCCCAGCGATTGGTCCGTCAAACGGAATATCTGAAATAGAAAGCGCCAAGGATGAACCAAACATAGCTGCCATAGGTGCAGAAGCATTTTCATCATAAGAAAGCACGGTGTTGATGACTTGTACTTCATTACGGAAACCTTCTGCAAACATAGGACGGATTGGACGGTCAATCAAACGCGCCGTCAAGGTCGCATCTGTTGAAGGACGTCCTTCACGTTTCATAAAGCCACCAGGAAACTTCCCAGCTGCATACATTTTTTCTTCGTAGTTGACTTGAAGAGGGAAGAAATCCCCAGTTGCCATTTTCTTAGACATAACGGCTGCAGTCAAGACAGTTGACTCACCGTAACGCACGACAACTGCGCCATTTGCTTGCTTAGCAACCTGACCAGTCTCTACGATTAACTCACGACCCGCAAAAGTCGTTTGAAACACTTGTTTTGTCATTTTAATCCCCTTTGGATTGATGAAATTATACGCCTTGCCTACAAAGATCAGGATACAAAGGGCGTGAAGAATCCCGTATGAAAATAGGAGATTGACGCAGTGTGCGATGCACACTAGGAAATCTATCTTTTTCACTAGGGATTTAGCCCGTGTTCAACTATTAGATACTTTGAAAAGTTTAAAAATATTATTCTTTAGTATTTTTCCTTTTTATAGCAGATTTGAATAGTTAAAAATCTGTTTATACCCTCATCTTTGTATCAAGTACGTACAGAGTCTATTTTATCATATTTTTCTTAAAAAGTGCGGCCTTTACCATTAAAAAGGAACCATTCCCCTCACCTGAGAAGAATGGTTTGCTTTTTATTATTCTAGAGACTGATGATTAAACAAGGCATGAGTTGCTTGGTGGATGTATTTTGCTGTTTCAGCATTGTTCATAGTGTAGAGATGCACACCGACAACATCCTGAGTTACCAAGTCCACGATTTGGTCCACTGCATAGGCAAGTCCTGCTGCTCTGAGCGACTCAGGGTCATGCTCATACTTGTCTAAGATGGCTTTAAATTTACGTGGAAGATGGATATTCTCACAAGTCTTCAAGAGACGGAGAGCCTGATTTCGATTCAGAATTGGCATAATCCCTGCATGAATAGGAACATCAATCCCAGCCAAGATGCACTTATCTTGGAAATCATAGAAGCGCTCATTGTCAAAGAAAAGCTGAGTTACAAGGCTCGAACAACCTGCATCCACTTTCTTCTTAAGATTTTGAATATCTGAAATCTGATTTGGTGAATCTGGATGACCTTCTGGATAACAAGCACCAACAATATCAAAGTGAGGGGCTTGCTCCTTAATGAACTCGATCAAGTCAGTTGCGTAGCGGAAATCCTTTTGTGGTTCCACATCTGGAATAATATCCCCACGAAGAGCCAAGATTTTCTGCACCCCAACCTTGTCCAAGTCTGCAATCGTTTCAGCAACCTTGTCCTTGGTCAAATAGATGGCTGGCAAGTGAGCAATAGTCGGAATCGCCAAGTCATTTTGGATAAAGTCAGCCAAACGAACCGTCGTTTCCTTGATATTAAATTTATTATTGCTGGCAGTTACACTGATAAAGTGAGGAGCCAACTCCTGCATATCTTGAAGAGCAGAAATAATGTTATCATTACCCACGGCTGGGTTGGGAGGGAACACTTCAAATGAGAGTGACGGTGTTTGGCGTGACATAGTCCTTATCCTTTTCTAGTTGATTTTTTTCGTTAGCTGGATTCCTAAAATCCAAGTGAAACAGGCAGATTGACCAAACAGTGCTTCTAGAGAAATCCTTATCTTACAATTTCTCACGCGCAGCTTTAGCTGCTTCAACAAGGCGGATCAAGCTTTCTTTTGTTTCTGGAATACCACGTGTTTTCAAACCACAGTCAGGGTTGATCCAAACTTTCTTGCTTGGCACTTTAGCAAGAATGGCTTCGATTGTATGGTCGATTTCGCCTTCATTTGGCACACGAGGTGAGTGGATATCGTAAACCCCAGGTCCCACTTCTGTTTGGAAGTTTTTCGCTTTGAGTTCGTCCAAGATTTCAAGGTTTGAACGGCTAGCTTCAAATGAGATAACGTCTGCATCCATGTTGTCGATAGCTGGGATGATATCTGTAAATTCTGAGTAACACATGTGAGTGTGGATTTGTGTATCTGGCGCTACTGTTGAGTGTACCAAGCGGAAGGCAGGAATTGCCCAGTCAAGGTAGTCTTCGTACCAGTCGCTACGACGAAGTGGCAATTTTTCACGAAGAGCAGCCTCGTCGATTTGGATGATTTTCACGCCAGCAGCTTCAAGGTCAAGAACTTCATCCTTGATAGCAAGAGCGATTTGAAGAGTAGAATCCTTGATAGAGATGTCTTCACGTGGGAATGACCAGTTGAGGATGGTAACAGGTCCAGTCAACATACCTTTAACAGGTTTGTTTGTACGGCTTTGTGCATAGCTAGACCATTTAACAGTGATAGGGTTAAGACGAGTGACATCACCCCAGATGATTGGTGGTTTAACTCCACGCATACCGTATGATTGTACCCAACCATTTTTAGAGAAGAGGTAACCTGACAAGTTTTGACCGAAGTACTCAACCATGTCGTTACGCTCAAATTCACCGTGAACAAGGACATCAAAGTCGATATCTTCTTGCCATTTAATCCATTCATCGATCGTTTCAGCAAGGAAAGCATCGTACTCTTCTTGAGACAATTCACCTTTACGGTAAGCCAAACGTTTAGCACGAACTTCTTTAGTTTGAGGGAATGAACCGATAGTTGTTGTTGGAAGAGCTGGAAGTTTGAAAGCTTCTTCTTGGATAGCTTCACGTTCTGCAAAGGCTGGCAAACGAGTGTAGTCTGCGTCTGTCAAGCCAGCGATGCGCGCACGAAGTTCCGCATTTTCACCCACACGCTCAGTCGCAAAGAGTTCTTTGTTGGCTGCAAGTGCTTCTTCACCTTGACCATTGCGGATAGCATCCAAATCACGGATCTCATCCAATTTTTCAACTGCAAAGGCAAAGTGGTTCAAGATAGCTGGTTCAAATTCTTCGTTAGCTGTTGTAAATGGCACATGAAGAAGTGAGCATGAGCTTGTCAAGACAATGTTTTCAGCTGGGATTTGCTCAAGAACAGCCAAGCTCTTTTCGTAGTTGTTACGCCAGATATTTTTACCATTGACAATACCTGCATAAAGAGTCTTGTCAGCTGGGAAGCCAGCTTTAACGAGTTCAAGAGTTTTCTTACCTTCAACGAAGTCAAGACCGATAGCATCTACTGGTAAGTTTACAAGGTCAGCGTAGACGTCACGAACGTCTCCGAAGTAAGTTTGAAGCAAGACTTCAAGACCTTTTTTGTCAGCCAAGAGTTTGTTGTAGAGGTTCAAGAAGAGAGCTTTTTCTTCGGCGGTCAAATCTTTCACAAGAGCCGCTTCATCCAATTGGATGCGAGTCGCACCAAGTTCAGCCAATTTTGCAAAAACTTCTTGGTAAGCAGCAACTAAGCTGTCTACGAAATCTTCTGCTTTCACGCCTTCTTCAAAGTCTGACAATTGAAGGAAAGTGAATGGACCTACAAGAACTGGGCGAGTGTTCAATCCAAGTTCTTTTGCTTCTTGGAACTCATCGAAGATTTTGTGACCAGCCAATTTTACTTGAGTGTCTTTTTCAAACTTAGGAACGATGTAGTGGTAGTTGGTGTTGAACCACTTCTTCATTGGAAGAGCACGAACATCCCCTTTTTCTCCTTGGTAACCACGACCCAAAGCGAAGTAGCGCTCAAGGTCAGATAAGTCCAAGTTTTGAACTGAAGCAGGTACCACGTTGAAAAGGAAAGCTGCATCTAGGAAGTTGTCATAGTGAGAAAAGTCATTTGATGGAATTTCAGTGATGCCTTTTTCTTTGACAATGTTCCAGTGTTTAGCACGCAAATCTTTTGCGGCTGCCAAGAGTTCTTCTTCTGAGATTTCTTTTCTAAAGTATTTTTCAGTTGTAAATTTTAATTCGCGGAATTCGCCCAAACGAGGGAAACCGATGACTGTAGTTGACATGATGTGTCCTCCAAAATTTGTTGTTGAAACTATCTTAACAGAAAAGAATGCGTCTGTATAATTGTAAAAAATTAGGCTTTGATATAGTTTGAAACTATATCTCTGTTTTAGACAAAAGAAAAAGACTTGAAACAAATGCCTCAAATCCTTTGTATATCTTGTTTTATAGCTCTATTGCAGTTAGGCTCTTCAAACGTGTTATTAGTAATTCTTATAAGTGACTATGACTTGTTATTAGAAAAGACTATAGGTTGATCCCCTTCTCTCGGAGATTAGCTAGACACTCCTCATAGTATGCATCGTCATGTTCGCTATAGATAGGACTAGTCAACTTTTCCTCTGCTAAGTATTGATAAGGAGGGCAGGTCTTACCTCGGTAGTTCTTGTCCAACCACTCTGGACTGACATTGTAGCCACGGTCAGTCATTTCCTCCATGATTAAGCGATGATAGGCATAGAGACGATAGGGAGACTGGGTAAAAACATAGTCCACTGTCGCATGCTTTCTGCCCCAGCCATTGCCACGTAGGGCGCAGCACTCTCGATGCTGCCCCAAAAGTTGAGGACGGGGAAGTTGTGGAATCAAAGCCTCATGCCAAAGTCTTATGACACTCTCCTTTCAGTAAAGTAGAATTTTGAAGATAAGCATTTGGGTAACGTTCAAGCAACTCTCTCGTCTTAGCAATTACATCTTCCTTGGAAGCTTGAGCAAAGCGGTAGCGATCCAACAAGAGCATATAATCTTTACGCTCATCCTCTGTCGCTTTCTTCTTGAAATAACCCCAAACATGCTGAAAAGCATTGCAAACCTGACCCCTGTGCTCTGGAATCTGACAGGCACGGTCAATCATCTCCTGAACCTGACTCACCTCCACCTCTTCATTCTTGAGATATTGGCGAATCTCATTGTAAATATTGCTGGAGTGGCTCAAAACGAGGTATTTGTTTCTAGCCCAGAGTTGCTGGCAAAGGGCACGTTGGTTGTTATTATTCATAACTGACATTATACCATGTTTGGTTTCAAAAAAATCTATTCTTGCCTTATACTCTTATAAAATTGCCTCTTTTAAAGCTGCTTGAAGTTCTTCATCTACTGCGTATATATACAGTCCATTTACTCCTCTTGTTAGTAAAACATTTAATTCATTTTTTAAAAGATCTACACCAAAGTTTCTCATTTCACCATTGTCAAGTTTTCTATTTTGGACTGCACCTTTATTTTTACTAGCATAAATATCGAACTTAACTTCTCCATTTCTATATTTGACTGATGGACCAATAATGACTCCAGCGTAATTCAAATCAAAACCTTGAACAGTAAAAGTTGAACCTACTTCATTAATTGTTTGTGGTTGTTCAATCCAAGAAAGTTTAGAGTCTTTTTTATCCCTACGTAATTCTCTATTCCAAGGACATGACCAGTCGTCTATTTCCACACACCAATAGTCTTTATCTATTGGTTTAGATTGACTACTATAATCCCAATCATAGGTTGCTATTAACCTAGAAATTCCTAAGTGTTGATTCTTATCTTTTAATTTAATAGCATCCTGTAATTCCTTTGGTGAATTAAATATTTGGATATCATAGTTCTTGTCATCTTTTAATTTGGTAATTTCTCTTTTATCAATAATATTTCTAATCCAACTAATTGTAGATTCACTAGCTTTTATACGCATTTGATTGTTTAGTTCTATTAAATTGCCAGATTGTTTTGCATGATGTTGTAAAGTTAAAAATGAATCATCGACCCAGATTTGGGACTTATTCATTATTTGATTATCATCGTAAACTAGAACGACTACTTTAGATTTTGAAAGAATATCCTTTAAATGATTGCCACCTTGATAAGCTTGGTTTTTTGCTGTCAAAAGTAAGTGCCCTTCATCAATAACGACTATACCAGCATCTACATCTTGTTTTTTCAGTGCATTTAGAAACTGGGTTGGTTTCATAGTAACATCAAGATTTAACCCACTTTTCCACTCAAGCTTTTTCTCAATTTCTTTATAGACACTTAATTGGTCGTCATGATTGACAACTAGATTTATAGTATTATTTTCTCTTATAAATTCTGTATCATCAGAATTCAATAAATCATCTATTAAAGAACTCATCAGTACCGTTTTCCCAGCACCAGCTTCTCCTTTAACCAAGATTAAAGTTCCAAATTCATTCTTACTAAGAGCTGAAGTAATTTTAAAAATGATTTCATTTTTAGCTTTTATTTGCTCAGTGGTTAATTTATGAAAAGGCGAGGATTTGAAAATAGCAGAATTTCTAACAATACTTTCAGCAGGAAATAGAAATTGATTTTTTTTATTTAACGAACGCCAAATTTTTGAAAAAATTGAATCTAACTCATCGGATGTATAATATTCATTTTGAGGATTTCCTCTTCTATTTTGTACCCTGGTTACATTATCTACACTTGATAAATATAACATTAAGCGATTTTCTATATCTAGAGTTAACGACTTATTAAAATGATTGTGACCAATTACAAACACCTTCGTTGTCGAAGATGTTGCAAAATCTCTCCAATCATCTCTATTTTCTTTTTTTATATCGTCAATTAAGTGTTGACTTGTTCGCCGAATTATATCAGTTGTTTCTCCTATGTACACACTAAATCGATTCTTTTTCTCATCGTTAACAATATAAACTACCGGATAATCAAATAAAAATTTTAAATCATTTTTATTTTCATTAAATTTAAGTTGGTTTTTAAGTTTCACCAACGAGTTACTGGTATAATCTATTTCTCTAACAATTGGACTTTGTATTTTTACCATTATTTCTCCAACTCAGTGTATTTTTTGTTATTACCTTTGCTCAAGTTAACTGGATATTTCATATTGTTAGAGATAAGTTTATCCTCAATAATCTTATCTACATCAAGTTGTAAATTATCAGCTAACATAAAACTATAAATTAAAACATCTGCCAACTCTTCAGCAATTTTATCTAATGAATGGCTGACAACTTCATCTGGCTGTTTCCATTGGAACAATTCTAAAAGTTCACTAGCTTCCAATGAAATAGATATAGCTAAATCTTTTTCATTATGAAATTTTCTCCAATCCCGATCATCTCTAAATTTATTAATTTTATCTATTGTTGACTTCATTTATTTTCTCCGATATAAATTTACTTATACACATTATATCATGAAACCCGTTCTTAACTTTTATAATTAGAATAAAATTAGGTTTAAATCCTTGAACTTCACTCTAATCCAAACACAATCCATTCCCCCTTTCTCCTCCAAAATATGGTATAGTAGAACTATACTATCTATGAGGAGTTTACATGTCACAGGATAAACAAATGAAAGCTGTTTCTCCCCTTCTGCAGCAAGTTATCAATATCTCATCGATTGTCGGCGGGGTTGGGAGTTTGATTTTCTGTATTTGGGCTTATCAGGCTGGGATTTTACAGTCTAAGGAGACCCTCTCTGCCTTTATCCAGCAGGCAGGTATCTGGGGGCCACCTCTCTTTATTTTTTTACAGATTTTACAAACGGTCGTCCCTATCATTCCTGGGGCCTTGACCTCTGTGGCTGGCGTCTTTATCTACGGCCACATCATCGGTACGATCTACAACTATATCGGCATCGTGATTGGCTGTGCCATTATCTTTTATCTGGTGCGACTCTATGGAGCTGCCTTTGTCCAGTCTGTCGTCAGCAAGCGCACCTATGACAAGTATATCGGTTGGTTAGATAAGGGCAATCGTTTTGACCGTTTCTTTATCTTTATGATGATTTGGCCCATTAGTCCAGCTGACTTTCTCTGTATGCTGGCTGCCCTGACCAAGATGACCTTCAAACGCTATATGATTATCATCATTCTGACCAAGCCCTTTACCCTCGTGGTTTATACCTACGGTCTGACCTATATTATCGACTTCTTCTGGCAAATGCTTTGACACATAAAAAATCCGTTTGGTTTCCCAAGCGGATTTTGTGCTTTATTTTGAAACTTCTTTTGCAAGAACAAAGTTCCCAAGTGTGGCAGAACCATTTCCTGCGACTGCTGGCGTCACGATGTAGTCACGCACATCAGGTACTGGTAAGTAACCATTTAGAAGAGATGTAAATTTCTCACGGACACGGTCCAGCATGTGTTGTTGAGCCATGACCCCTCCACCAAAGACAATCACGTCTGGGCGGAAAGTCACTGTCGCATTAACCGCAGCTTGAGCGATATAGTATGCTTGAACATCCCAAACAGGATTGTTCAGTTCAATGTTTTCCCCACGAACACCTGTACGAGCTTCCAAACTTGGACCAGCTGCATAACCTTCCAAACAACCCTTGTGGAAAGGACAAACACCGTTGAATTCTTTTTCAATATCCATTGGGTGTCTAGCCACATAGTAGTGACCCATTTCAGGGTGACCCACACCGCCGATAAACTCACCACGTTGAATGACACCTGCACCAATACCTGTACCGATTGTATAGTAAACTAAGTTTTCAATACGAGCACCAGCATTGTTACGGGCAACCACTTCACCATAGGCAGAGCTGTTTACATCTGTTGTGAAGTACATTGGCACGTTAAGGGCACGACGAAGGGCACCAAGCAAGTCCACATTTGCCCAGTTTGGTTTTGGAGTCGTTGTGATAAATCCATAAGTTTTTGAGTTTTTATCAATATCAATCGGACCAAATGAACCAACTGCAAGACCAGCAAGATTATCGAATTTTGAGAAGAACTCAATGGTTTTATCGATTGTTTCGATTGGAGTTGTTGTTGGAAATTGTGTTTTTTCTACAACGTTAAAGTTTTCATCACCGACAGCACAGACAAACTTTGTACCGCCCGCTTCCAAGCTTCCATATAATTTTGTCATAATAAACCTCTTGTTTTTATTTTCTTTATTATAGCATATTTCGAAAGTCTAAATTTCTCTATTTTTTAGATTTTCCTCTGTAAATCTTACTATCTAATAAAAACGAACAAACATATCATTTGTTCGTTTTCATTGTGAGAGGGAATATTGTACTCAATGAAAATCAAAGAGCAAACTAAGAAGCTAGCCGAAGGCTGTACTTGAGTACGGCAAGGCGAAGCTGACGTGGTTTGAATTTGATTTTCGAAGAGTATTAGATTTTCACTTCAATAACGGCATCTCCCTTAGCAACAGATCCAGAAGCAACTGGATTTACTGAAGCAAAGTCTGCAGTGTTTGTTACGATAACCATAGTTGTGTTATCAAGTCCTGCAGCGGCAATCTTAGCTGAGTCAAATGTTCCAAGAACATCTCCAGCTTTAACCTTGTCACCTTGAGCAACTTTATGGTTGAAGCCTTCACCATTCATTGAAACAGTATCGATACCAACGTGAATTAAGATTTCAGCACCGTTAGCTGTTCTCAATCCATAAGCATGGCCAGTTGGGAAGACGATTGTTACTTCAGCATCAGCTGGTGCGTAAACAAGGTCTTGGCTAGGTTTCACAGCGATACCTTGTCCCATAGCTCCGCTTGAGAAGACTGGGTCATTTACATTTGAAAGAGCAACAACATCACCAACGATTGGTGTTTGGATTGTTTCGTTTTGAAGGGCTGCTGGAATTTCCTCATTTACCTCTGTAGCTTCTTCAGAAGTTGTTTCTTCTGCCACTTCTGTTTCTTCTTTGTAGCCAAAAGCATAAGTCAATCCGAAACCAAGAGCAGTTGTTACTAGAACCATAAAGATATACTTGAGAAGTTGACCATTTATGTAGAGAAGTGTTCCAGGAATGATAGTAATGCCAAAACTAGTACCTGCCAAACCTAGGATGTTCGCTAACCAACCACCTGCAGCACCTGCAATAAGACCCATGATAAACGGTTTACCGTAACGAAGGTTAATACCAAAAATTGCTGGCTCAGTAATACCTAATCCTGCAGAAAGAGCTGCTGGGAAAGCAAGTGCTTTAATTTTGGGATTCTTTGTTTTTACACCAACAGCAAGAGTTGCTCCAAGTTGAGCAGTCATAGCTGCTGTAATAATAGCATTAAGAGGATCTGAACCTGTAGAAGTAACAAGGTTAGCCTCCAAGAGATTGAAGATATGGTGAACACCTGTAACAACGATGACCTGATGAACACCACCAAGGATTAATCCACCTAGACCCACTGGAAGACTGAGCAACCAAACAGTAGCGACTTTGACATAGCTTTCAACTTCGTGGAATACAGGTCCAATGACAAACAAGGCCAAAATAGACATTACTAAGAAAGTCAAGAATGGTACAAGGAGTAAATCTAATACATCTGGAATACGCTTACGGAGCCACTTTTCTAGTTTAGCACCAGTCAAACCAACGAAGAAGGCTGGTAAAACTGAGTTTTGATAGCCGACAACTTTGATAAAACCAAAGAAGAGGATTGGTTGAGCATCACCAGAGGCCACAGCCCAGGCATTTGGTAAGGATGAGTTTACCATCATCAATCCTAGAACCAAACCAAGCAATGGATTTCCACCGAAGACTCGAAAGGCTGACCAACAGATTAAGGCTGGGAAGAAGGCAAAAGCTGTATCTGTCAAAACAACTGAATAAGTATAGAAGTTTGTTGCTTTAAAAGCTTCTGCAGTAGTTCCAAACAAAGCTAAGACTTGATCCTGAACGATAGCCCCACGAATCCCCATAAAGAGACCAGTAGCAACAATTGCTGGCAAAAGAGGTACAAAGACGTCACCGAAAGTACGGATGGCACGTTGGAACCAATTTCCTTGTTTACCTGCTTCTTCTTTCATCTCATCCTTAGATGCTGTTGGCAAACCAAGAGCTACGACTTCATCGTACATCTTGTTTACTGTACCCGTACCAAAGATGATTTGGTATTGACCTGAGTTAAAGAAAGCACCTTGAACTTTTTCCAAGCTCTCGATAGCATCTTTATTGATCTTTGCTTCATCTTTAACCATAACGCGAAGACGAGTCGCACAGTGGGCTACACTGTTAACGTTCTCGCGTCCGCCCAAGGCTTCGATGACTTTTTTTGCAATTTCTGTATTGGTCATTTGCAAAAATCTCCTTATAAAAAATTTGTAAAATGTTTGAAAGCGATTTTATCCGCCCTACGCATATAATTCTATCATGTTTTTAAAATATGTCAAGCGTTTTGCAGAAAAAGTTTTAGCATTTTGAATTTTTTGATTGTTTTTGATGTCTTTGAAATAAAACAAGCAATATTTCACCTATTATTGTGAGGTTTTTAAAGATTTTTTTGCAAATTCTTTCATTTTTTCATTTATTTTCATAAAATCCTTCAATCCGTTTCTGTCAATCGTTTGATATTTTTTTCTTAATTTTATGATAAAAGACTTGCTTTTTTAAAAGGAAACGTTTACTATAAAGATAGTAGAATTTATGGAGGGAATATAAATGGAATGGACTACCGAACGTCGTTACAGACGTTATGAAGATTGGACACAAGAAGAAAGAAAAGAAATCCAAGAAAAGATGGCACAATCCCCATGGCATGTCAGCTATCACATTGAACCAAAGGAAGGACTCCTTAACGACCCGAACGGTTTTTCTTACTTTGATGGCAAGTGGGTTGTCTTTTACCAAAACTTCCCCTTTGGTGCAGCTCATGGATTGAAGTCTTGGGTTCAGCTTGAAAGCGACGACTTGGTTCACTTTACTGAAACAGGTGTAAAAATCTTACCTGATACTCCACTTGATAGCCACGGCGCTTACTCTGGATCTGCTATGCAGTTTGGTGATCAATTGTTCCTATTCTATACAGGAAATGTCCGTGATGAAAATTGGGTGCGTCACCCTTATCAGATTGGTGCCTTAATGGATAAGGACGGCAAGATTGAAAAGATTGATAAGGTCTTGATTGATCAACCAGCTGATGCTACCGACCACTTCCGCGATCCACAGATTTTTAACTTTAAAGGACAATACTACGCAATCGTCGGTGGACAGGACTTGGAGAAAAAAGGCTTCGTTCGTCTCTATAAGGCTGTCGATAATGACTACACAAACTGGCAAGCAATTGGCGACCTTGATTTTGCTAACGACCGCACTGCCTATATGATGGAGTGCCCAAATCTTGTCTTTGTCGGAGAACAACCTGTCCTTCTCTACTGCCCACAAGGTTTGGATAAAAAAGTTCTTGAATATGACAATATTTATCCAAATATGTATAAAATTGGTGCTTCCTTCGACCCTGAAAATGCTCGTTTGGTAGATGTGTCTGAACTACACAATCTAGACTATGGTTTCGAAGCCTATGCTACTCAAGCTTTTAACGCTCCGGATGGACGTGCTCTCGCTGTTAGTTGGCTTGGTTTGCCAGATGTGTCTTATCCATCTGACCGTTTTGACCATCAAGGAACTTTTTCATTGGTAAAAGAACTTACCATTAAAGATGGCAAACTCTATCAGTACCCTGTAGAAGCCATCAAGTACCTTCGAGCTTCAAAAGAGGAATTTTCAAATCGTTCTGAAACTAAGAATAGCTACGAACTTGAGCTGAACTTAGAGGCTAATAGCCAAAGTGAAATCATCCTTCTTGCTGATAAAGACGGAAAGGGGCTATCTATCAATTTCGACCTTGTCAATGGCCAAGTAACCGTTGATCGTAGTCAAGCAGGTGAGCAATATGCTCAAGAATTTGGAACTACTCGCTCTTGCTCAGTTACTAATCAAGCAACTACTGTCAATATCTTCATCGACAACTCAGTCTTTGAAATTTTCATCAATAAAGGAGAAAAAGTATTTTCTGGTCGTGTCTTCCCACATGAGAACCAAAATGGAATTCTCATTAAATCTGGAAACCCAACTGGAACTTACTACGAATTAGAATATGGTCGCAAAACTGACTGATGTCGCAAAATTGGCTGGTGTCAGCCCTACTACTGTTTCACGTGTCATCAATAAAAAAGGCTATCTATCTGAAAAAACCATCCAAAAGGTCAATGAGGCCATGCGAGAGTTGGGCTATAAACCTAACAACCTTGCTCGTAGCCTCCAAGGGAAATCAGCCAAGTTAATCGGTTTGATTTTCCCAAAAATTAGCCATGTTTTCTATGCTGAATTGATTGACAAATTGGAACACGAACTCTTCAAAAAAGGCTACAAGACCATCATCTGCAATAGTGAGCACGATTCGGAAAAAGAACGTGAGTATCTTGAAATGCTAGAAGCCAACCAAGTGGATGGAATCATCTCTGGTAGTCATAACTTGGGAATTGAAGACTACAATCGCGTAACGGCTCCAATCATCTCTTTTGACCGTAACCTGTCTCCAGATATCCCTGTCGTTTCTTCTGACAACTATGCTGGTGGTGTCCTAGCCGCTCAGACCTTGGCTAAAACTGGAGCCAAATCTATTATCATGATTACAGGAAATGACAACTCTAATTCCCCAACTGGACTTCGTCATGCTGGTTTTGCTTCAATCTTGCCAAAGGCTCCTATTATCAATGTTTCCAGTGATTTTTCACCCCTTCGTAAGGAAATGGAAATAAAAAATATCCTGACCAAACAAAAACCAGATGCGATTTTCGCCTCTGATGATTTGACTGCTATTTTGGTTATTAAGATTGCCCAGGAGCTTGGAATCTCTGTGCCTGAACAACTCAAAGTGATCGGCTATGACGGGACTTATTTCATTGAGAATTTCTACCCTCACCTCACTACCATTAAACAACCCTTGGAAGAGATTGCTCGCCTAACAGTTGATTTGCTCTTACAAAAAATTGAAGGTAAAGAGGTTGCTACCACTGGTTATTTCTTGCCAGTTAGTCTCTTACCAGGTAAAAGTATTTAAACAAAAAACTCGGACTGAATCAGTCTGAGTTTTTTCTTATAATCTAAATTTTTTCAAAAGTGTTTGGGCTTTTTCTAAATTAAAAGTTTTTTCAGCAATCAAGCATTCTACCAACTTAGGCACTTCAGCCTCTGTGGCTCCTGCAAGGAGGGCTAGTGACTTCGCTTGAAGTTTCATGTGTCCATGCTGAATTCCTGTGCTGACAAGAGCTTTAAGAGCTGCAAAGTTTTGTGCAAGACCAATTGACACGATAATTTGAGCCAATTCCTTAGCTGATGGATGACCTAGCAACTCATGGCTGAGAACTACACGAGGATTAAGACCAATTGATCCACCCTTGGTAGCAACTGGCATCGGCATAGTCAGCTCTCCTATTAACTCTTCTGTTTCCAAATCCATCATCCAATGACTGAGACCTCGATAAGCACCATCATGACTGGCATAGGCATGCGCTCCTGCTTCGATGGCACGCCAATCATTTCCTGTCGCAATCAAGAGAGCATCGATTCCATTAAAAATTCCCTTATTGTGAGTAGCTGCTCGATAAGGATCTGCTTGAGCAAACTGGCTGGCTAAAACCATTTTTTCTGCTAGTTCACGCGCTTCATCCTTCTGGCGACTCAAATAACGAAAGGCGATCCGACAGCTTGCTGTCACCAGAGAATCGGTCGCGTAGTTTGACAGAATCCCCATGAGACTCTGTCCCTGACAGAGTTCTTCTAAGACTGGTTTCAAGGCTTCCAGCATGGTGTTGAGCATATTAGCACCCATGGCTTCCTGGGTATCGACATGGAGATAAACAACGAGAAAGTCAGTTTCGCCTTTTATCTGCTCTACATGCAAATCACGCGCCCCACCTCCACGTTTGACGATAGAAGGATAGGCCTGATTGGCAAGTTCCAAGAGCTCAGTCTTTTTGTTTGTAATCTTCTCTTGAGCTTGTTCAGGTTCAGCAACTTGATAAAGAGCTACCTGCCCAATCATCTGGCGCTGATGAACCTGAGCAGTAAAGCCACCTGCTCGCTTGATGATTTTACTTGCATAGCTGGCCGCAGCAACCACGGACGGTTCTTCTGTCACATAGGGAACTGTGTATTCCTGACCATTGACAAGGACCTCTGGAACCAGCGAATAAGGCAGAGAAAAAGTTCCCACCACATTCTCACTCAGCTGGTCTGCCACAGTCACACTTATCTGTTCATCCTGCTCCAAACTCACTTGCTTCTCAGGACTAAGGAGCGCCTGAGCTTGTAACAACTTGAGGCGCTCTTGGTATGATTTTTTAGAAAATCCATTCCAACTTATCTTCATTATTTTTCAACCTTGCTATAACGGCGTTGGTGGTCAACAATTTCAACCAAGGCAAAATCTTGATTTTCATAGCCAGAAAACTGGGTAGAATTTGTTTCATCTAAGTCTACTTCCTCAAAGAAGACTTTTTCATAGTCTGCAACAGACAGGGCAGTTCGTTGGTTGAGCTTGTTCAAACGGTCTTTATCCAGATAAGCTTCATATCCTTCAACCAATGCACCACTGAAGAACTCAGCTACAGCCCCACTTCCGTAACTATAAAGGGCAATTTTATCCCCAGCCTTCAAGCTATCTGTATTTTCCAAGAGAGACAAAAGTCCGAGGAAGAGGGAACCTGTATAGATATTCCCCACCTTTTGACTGTAGAGAATAGACTGGTCAAAATGCTTTTGCAAGAGGTCTTTTTTCTCTTGAGGCAGACTCTTATCCATGATTTTTTTCAAGCCTTTTAGCGCTAATTTAGGATAAGGCAAGTGGAAGCAAACCGCAGCAAAATCATCTAAGGTAAGCTGGTAGCGTTTTTGGTATTCAAGCCAAGTCGTTTTCAAACTATCTAGATATTGCTGGGTAGAATAGACACCATTTACATAAGGAGTTGTTGAGTAATTTGGACGCCAGAAATCCATGATGTCACGAGTCTGAGCCACATTGTCGTTATTAAAGGCCATAATGCGTGGATTCTGTGTAATCAACATGGCCACACTGCCAGCACCCTGAGTTGGTTCTCCTGGAGTTTCAATACCGTATTTGGCAATATCACTGGCAATGACCAAGACCTTGGACTCTGGAGAATTTTCCACATGTAATTTGGCATAATGAAGGGCCGCTGTCGCTCCATAGCAGGCTTCTTTAATCTCGAAACTACGAGCAAAGGGCTGGATGCCCAGCAAACCATGCACAAAGACAGCTGCAGCTTTACTCTGGTCAATTCCTGACTCGGTAGCCACAATGACCATGTCGATTTCTGCTCTTTCTTGCTCAGTTAAAATAGAGTCACTTGCACTGACTGCCAAGGTCACGATATCCTCAGTTATAGGCGCAATACTCAATTCCTTGAGTAAGAGTCCTTTGCTTAATTTTTCAGGGTCAATTCCCCTCGCTTCTGCTAAGTCTTGTAATTTCAAGACATATTGACTGGTCGCAAAACCAATCTTATCAATACCGATTGTCATATTTACCTCTGTTTTATCATTCATTGTAAAAAATCGTTCTATACTATTTTATCACAAATAGCAGTAAAAGAGAGAAAAAAGACTTGATTCACCAAATCAAGTCCCTTATTATTCTAACCATTATGCTGTTTTCTTAAGTAAGAATAAAGTCTGAGAATCACTGTTCCGCTAGCCATTCCAATGGAAATCACCAAAGCCAACATAACAACCAAGGTTGCACTAGCAATGGCATGACTGTAATCTCCTGTCACAAAAAAGGCAGTTGTCCGATAGGAGAGATAACCCGGAACCAGAGGTGCTAAGATGGCTAAGATAAAGACCACAGCAGGTGTCTTATAAAGAATACTTAAAATCTGGCTGACACAAGAACCGATAATGGCTGCAATAAAAGTAGCCACAATAACATTGGTCGGTTCCTTGAGCAAAAGATAAATTAGCCAGACAGCCATGCCCAAAATCCCCCCAGGTAAGAGCATAGAGCGTTGCACATTGAGTACAATTAAAAAAGTGATAATAGCAAGAAGACTTGCTACTGCTTGTAATAAAAAGGTTGTTAGTGTCATATTAATTCATCAATACCAAGGCGACAGAAGTTCCCGCCCCTAAAGCAAGGGTAATGAGTAGAGATTCAAACATCTTACTCATACCAGAGTTTATGTGGTTGGTCATAATATCACGAACCGCATTGGTCAAGGCAATCCCTGGTACAAAAGGCATGACAGCACCAGCTATAATCAAATCTGCTGTTGAGGGAAAACCTGTGTAGCGAGCCCAAAACTGGGCTATCATCCCAAAGACAAAGGCTCCAGCAAAGGCTGTCACAAAGGGAATTCGGATAAACTTCTCCACATAGAGGGAAAAGGCAAAACCAAATAAAGTAGCCACTCCTGCCCCAAGTGCGTCGTAGATATTTCCACTAAACATAATCGAAAAGAAAGGAGCACTAAAGGTCGCAGCCAAAGTTACCTGCAACTTAGTATAAGGAAGGGGCTGGGCTTGCAAGGCCTTCAATTGCTTGAAGGCTGTCTCTAAATCAAGCTTTCCTCCTACCAACTGACGAGAAATCTGGTTGACATCGCAGACTTTCTCGATGTTATAAGAAGAGGAAGTCACGCGTTTCATTCGCGAAATATTGGTATTTTCAATGGAGAAAAAGATAGCGGCAGGCATGGCAAGAACATTGCAATCCACAATCCCCTGCGAATGCGCAATACGGATCATGGTATCTTCTACACGATGAATCTCTGAGCCACTTTTGAGAAGAATGGTTCCAGCTAACATAATCACATCGATGACGGCATTTAATTCTCTTGATTCTTCCATGCGTTCCTCCTTTTATCAACTCCTTCTATTCTATCACAAATCCGGACTCAAAAAAAATCTTTGCCATGAAATCATGACAAAGATTCGTTTAATCACGAGAATTTTCGTGGTTCCCTTCACTACTTGATTGAGTAGGAGCAGGTGCATTCTCTCGTTGATTTCCTTGTTGGTTCCCCTGACTTGGTGTTGTAGTAGAACCTTGGTTTCCACGTTGGGCTGGTGCTGATGATGACGTTGACGGCGGTGTTTTTGGTTTGTAGATTGAAATCTTGACACGCGTCTTAGTCAAATCAACCTTTTCACCTGCTTTTGGACTTTGCTCTACAACAGTCCCCTCAGCAGTTCCTTCAGGAGCTTTAGACACTTCTACAACTTCGATATTAGCTTTTTTAATGTCATATATCTCTGTAAGATTATTGACTGCAAATTCTCGACTAGAACCAATATAGTTTGGCATTGAAATAGAATTTACCTTCTTAGCGACTGTCAAAACTATTTGAGTTGCCTTGCTAAGATCATAGGTTGTTCCCTCCGGTAAACTTTGTTTCATGATTGTACCGGCTTCGATTTCGTTGGATTCTTCTTCCTCAATCTTAATCAGATTTTCTGGAACCTTCTTGCCCTTCAACTCTGCCACTACATCACTGGACTTTCTTCCGAGATAATTTCCGAGTTGGAAAGACTGCTGACCAGAAGACACAATCAAATTAATTTTTGTTCCTTCTTTGCGTGTCGTACCAGCGTCAGGATCAGTACGAATAACCCGACCTTCTTCAACCTTATCACTGGCCTCTGTTTTTTCTTCACCAACCTCAAAATTGGCTTTTTTAAGAGCTTCTTTAGCTTCCGCAACCGTCTGACCTGCCACCTTTGGAATAGCAATGGTAGCGGGCGTTCTATATAAAATCCATACCAAGGATGCCACAACCAACAAGAAGGTCGCAAATAAAATTGGATAACGTGCTTTCATGCGACGGCGTTTGGTTGGCTTTGGACTAGGTACTGTTTTTTCTGTCTGATGAGGTTGGGGCTTAGGTTGAGGTCTTCCCTCTTGTACCGGAGCTTTAGGAATAGAAGTCAGAGTACTTTGTGGAACTTTAGGAAGAGTTTTAGTATCTGCCTTAGTTGCATCGTCAAAGACTAGCTTTGGTTCATTGCGACGATTATAAGACAAACTACTAGATAAATCCACATACATTTCAGCGACTGATTTGTAGCGATCTGTCAATTTCTTGGCAGTTGCCTTAATAACAACATTTTCTAGAGCCTGAGGCACAGATGGATTTTCAGCTATAACCGACGGCAGAGGTTTCTGGAAATGCTGGAGGGCGATGGTCACTGCACTATCCCCATCGTAAGGAATATGACCTGTCAGCATCTCATAGAAAATAATCCCCATGGCATAGATATCACTCTGCACAGTTGCTTTAGAACCACGCGCCTGCTCTGGCGATAAATAATGAACGGAACCTAGCATTGAGTTGGTCTGAGTCAAACTTGTCTCTGCAAAGGCTACTGCAATCCCAAAGTCTGTAACTTTGGCAGTCCCATCTGGGGTCAAAAGGATATTTTGCGGTTTCAAATCCCTGTGAACAATTCCTCGAGTATGGGCTAAGCGCATAGCCAAGAGGATTTGTCCCATGATTCGAACCGCTTCTTCATTTGAAAGAGGGTGATGTTCCTTGATATAGCGTTTGAGGTCTAATCCAGCAACATATTCCATTGCGAGATACTGTTGTCCCTCTTCTTCACCGATATCTGTAATCCGAACGATATGAGGATGGTCCAGATCCGCCATGGCTCTTGCTTCCCGCTGGAAACGCGCCACAGCAATCGGGTCTGTCTGGTAGTTGGTCCTCAGGACCTTTACTGCCACTTCTTCCCCGTCTAGAATCAAATCTTTAGCCAAGTAAACATCTGCCATGCCTCCTCGACCAATCTGTTTGAGAATCCGATACCGCCCGGCAAAAATCTTGCCGATTTGGATCATTCTGTTTCCTCCTCAGTAACAGCAATAAGGGCAACTGTGATGTTGTCTAAACCACCTGCATTGTTGGCAAAACGGATCAAGGTTGCTGCCTTATCTGCCAAAGAAATGTCGCTGGTTACAATATCAGAAATCTCACTGCCTGAAATCATATTTGTCAAACCATCACTATTGAGTAAGAGATAGTCCCCAGGCTCAAGGGTGATCATTCCAAAATCAGGCTGAATTTCATCTTTTTGACCGATTGACTGGGTAATAATATTTTTCTGTGGATGGCTAGCAGCTTCTTCAGGTGTCAATTGACCTGCCTTGAGCAATTCATTGACCAAGGAATGATCGCTCGTTAACTGGTGGTATTCTTCTCCACGAATTAAACCAATACGAGAATCTCCAACGTGGGCATAAATAGCCTGATTGTCAATAATGGCTACAGCCTCAAGAGTTGTTCCCATTCCTTTATAGGCTTCATCTTGCCCCAATTGGTTAATCTTTTTATTTTCCATCTCAAGGTTGTTAGCAAACCATTCACGCACCTCGTTGATGGTATCAATTTGGGTATCTACCCAAGCGATACCTAAATCTGTAACCGCCATTTCACTCGCGATATTTCCTGCACGGTGTCCTCCCATCCCGTCAGCTAAGATAATCATAGTACGACCTGCTCTGTTGACGTAGTGGTTGACATAGTCTTGGTTATTTGTTCGTTTTTGACCAACATCCGTTAATATTGAAATTTCCATATGTCAGTTCCTTCCTAATCCGATATCTTGCGAAATTGGCTGATGAAAAATCCATCACTTCCATACAATTCAGGTGTAATGAGAATACAACCATCTTTCATGATATCCTTACATTCATGTTCTAGTTTTACCTGCTCAAATTCAGGATGACTTTCTAAAAATGCCTGAACGACTTGAAAGTTCTCCTCTGAGACAATAGTACAGGTACTATAAGTTATTATACCACCTTTGCCTAGTGTTTGACAAACACTACCTAATATTTCTAGCTGAATTTCCTGTAAAGACGCGAAATCTGCCGTTTCTTTATTGTATTTTATGTCTGGTTTTCGTCTTAAAAGTCCAATCCCAGAACAAGGGGCATCTACCAAAATCTTGTCAAAAGAATCCTTACTAAAAAACTCATGCACCTTTCTGGCATCTAATTTTTGCGTTTGAACCCGATCTGCAACTCCCAGACGTTGGGCATTTTCTTGAATTAAGTCCAACTTGTGGTCATACAAGTCCAAAGCCGTAACCTGACCTGTCGAGAGATAAGAGGCTATATGGGCTGTTTTCCCTCCTGGAGCTGCACAGGCATCTAGGACCTGCTCATCACCTTGTAAATCAAGCGTCGGAGCAACCAGTTGACTGGACTCGTCTTGAATGGTAATGGCTCCATCCGCAAACAAATCATGGCCTGCAAAGTGCCCCTGCTCCTTAACCAGACCAGAAGGCGACAAGGATGAATCACTGGCCTCCAACAAGGCTTGGATTTCCTCTTTTCGTCCTAGGTCTGTCACACGAATACTGGCCTTATTGCGCACCAAAAGACTTTCAAAAATAGCTTGCGCTCGCTCTTCGCCGTATTCTTCCTTAAGTTTAGACACAAGCCAAACTGGGAGAGAATAGGCAACGGAATCACGCTTGTTTTTTCGCTTGATGCTAGCAATATCTGGCCAGCCTTCACGCAAGATACGGCGAAGGACAGCGTTGACCAATTTTTCACTGCCTTTTTTACGGACTTTGGCCAATTCTACTGCTTCATTGACCACAGCATGATCTGGAATCTTGTCCAAATAGCGGAGTTGGTAGGCACTCATGAGAAGAAGAACATAAAGCCAACTATCTAACTGGTCTCTGTCTTCGATAAAGTGGGATAGGTGCCATTCCAGAGTCAGTTTACGGGCTACCGTTCCATAGACCAGCTCGGTCACCAAGCCCTTGTCTGCTGCCGAAAGTTGACTTCCCTTGAAATGCTTATTTAAGGCGATATTTGAGTATGCTTGATTGATAAAAACATCCTCTAATACTGCTAGGGCTAAACTTCTAGCCGTTTCTACTTTAGTCACCAAATCGTTCTCCTACAGTCAATGTACGTCCAACTCCATTGAGGAAGGAAGCAATGTCCATCTTAGGTTTACCAGCTGGCTGCACTTGTTTGAGGGATAGAGCCCCTTCTGCCGTTGCGACAATCAATTCTTTCTTGCCAATAGAGAGAATCTCACCTGGATTTCCCTGACCTTCTACTGGTAGAGCTTCATAAATCTTAAAGCGGTCTCCCTTAAGGAGAGTATGGGCAACAGGCCACGGGTTCATCCCACGGATTTGGTTGAAAAGTTGACGATTGCTTTTATTCCAGTCCAATTTTTCTTCCTCTGGCTTAATATTTGGCGAGAAAGTAACCTGACTTGGATCCTGCGGTTCAGGTTTGATATCACCAGCAATGTAGCCAGGCAAAGTGTCCAAAAGCAAATCTCGACCAACAAGAGCTAATTTCTCAAACAAGGTTCCAACATTGTCCTCATCTGTGATAGGAATACTACGACGAGAAATCATATTTCCTGCATCCATTTCCTTAACCATTTCCATAATGGTCACACCAGCTTCCTCATCCCCTTGAATCAAGGCATAATGGATAGGTGCACCACCACGGTGTTTTGGAAGAAGGGAGGCGTGAACATTGACAGCAAAGTCCATGCTATCAAGGAGTTTACTTGGGAGAAACTGCCCAAAAGCAGCAGTCACAATTCCATCTGCTCCTAGCTGCATAATCTCTTCCATCTCTGGACTTCCAGATAATTTTTCAGGTTGGTAGATAGGAAGACCTGCTTCCTTGGCAGCCTGCTTGACCGGGGGTTCTTGGATAACTTTTTTACGACCGACAGCACGGTCTGGCTGGGTTACAACGGCTAGAATTTCGTAACGATCATCTGTCAAAAGTCCTTTTAAGACTGTTGCTGAAAAGTCGGGGGTTCCCATAAAGATTAGTTTTGTCATATCTTCTCCTTCTTATAAACATTGCTGTGGCTCATGGTCAATGCTGAGACGGAGCTCACTATTTTCCCTTTCTTGAGTCAAGGCCAAGACCTGGTTGAGGGTCGGCCCCAGCTCATCTTCTAAACGGTATTTAATTAAAATCTGGTAATGATAGAGGTTGTGGGTACGAGCAATCGGTTTTGGCGTCGGTCCAAGGATGTTACTGGTTTCAGACAAACCTGACCGCAAAATGTTCATAACTTCATAGGCACGTTTGACAACCTCTTCTTCTTTCTTGTGAGAAAGGGTAATGCCAATCGTGAAATAATAAGGTGGATAGCCTAGTTGTCGTCTGATTCCCATTTCATAAGCGTAAAAGCCTTCGTAGTCCTGGTCTTTTGCAAATCGAATAGCGTAGTGCTGAGGATTGTAGGACTGTATCAAGACCTGACCTGCTTTTTCAGCCCGTCCTGCTCGACCTGCCACCTGAGTCAAGAGCTGGAAGGTTCTCTCAGAAGAACGGAAATCTGGTAGATTCAAGGCCGTATCCGCATTGAGCACTCCGACTAAGGTCACATTTGGAAAATCCAAGCCCTTGGCAATCATCTGAGTACCTAGTAAAATATCTGCTTCCCCTCTACCAAACTGGTCAAGCAGAGCTTGATGACTACCTTTCTTACGAGTCGTATCCACATCCATCCGTAGAATGCGTGCATGGGGAAAGAGTTCTGCTAGCTCGTCATAAGCCTTCTGAGTTCCCGTCCCGTAGTAACGAATACTGCGACTCTTACAGTTAGGGCAGGCCTGAGGAATGTCCTTCGAGAAACCACAATAATGGCAGTTCATGGTCTTGGTATCCATGTGCAAGGTCAAGGAAATGTCACAGTTAGGACAAGTATCCACGGTCCCACACTCCCGACACATAACAAAGCTAGAATAACCACGACGGTTGAGCATAAGAACCACCTGCTCTTTTTTAGCCAGACGATCCTGAATCGCTTCTAGCAAAGGTGGCGTAAAGTTTGACGTTTCATTTTGTCCGATATAGTCCCGAAAGTCAATTACTTGAACCTCAGGGATACTAGCTAAAGGATTGGCGCGTTGGGTCAGACGTAAATGTTGATAAACGCCTTTTCCAGCCCGAGCACGGCTTTCCAGACTAGGAGTTGCTGAACCAAGTACAAGGGCTGCTTGATTATACTGAGCCCGTAAAATAGCTACCTCTCTGGCATGGTAACGTGGATTACTGTCTTGCTTATAAGTCGCTTCATGCTCTTCATCGATAATCATAACCCCCAGATTTTTCAGCGGAGCAAAGATAGCCGATCTGGCGCCAACAACAACTTGGGCATCGCCACGCTCTACCTTGCGCCATTCGTCATACTTTTCACCATTGGACAGGCCAGAGTGAAGAATGGCCACCTTGTCCCCAAAACGAGCGATAAAACGCTCCGTCATCTGAGGAGTCAAGGAAATCTCAGGCACCAGCAAAATAGCTGTCTTACCCTTATCCAAGGCCCCTTGGATAATCTGCAAGTAAACCTCAGTCTTCCCACTTCCTGTAATCCCTTGAAGAAGGAAGGGAGGCTGGTGACTGCCAATCGCACTGACAACCACATCACGCGCCTGTCTTTGTTCTGGATTCAACTCCAAAGGCCGACTTGCCTCAATGCCTTCAAAATACGCAGCTGAGCGTTGAACTTCCTTTTGGACTATGGTAACAGCACCTTCTTGCACAAAGAAGTTGACTTGCTCCCGCGAATAGGACTCTAACAAACTAGCCAAGGAAGCACTCTCAGGATGAGACAGCAAATAGTCTCTCAATTCCAACTTTTTCTTGGCGCGCGCAGAAATCTCAACACCCTCTAATTGAGCAAGATTCACCTCATACCAGGACTGAGTTTTGACCTTCTTTTGATCGACTGCCTGATATTCCAGACCAAGCAGACCTTTTCTAGTCAAATGCATCATTTCAGCTTGCTTAGCTAAATCTAGAGAAGAAAAGGCTAGCGAATCTTCTGAACCAAATAGACGCACTCGGTCTTCCTGACTCAGACCTTCCAGAGGATAGAGAATCTTGTCATAGCTGGAATTTAGAAATCCCGGCAACATGGCCTTGAGGATAGAGATTTTGTAGGAGAAGACAGATTTGCGAAGCTCCTCAGCCAGCCAGAGTTGTTCTTGCGTGAGAACAGGAGAAAAATCCAGCACCTCGACAATATCTTTTAAATCTTGCTCCATCTCTTCTTCATCTGCTTGAGACTCCAAACCAAGAACAATCCCTTGAATCAAGCGATTCCCCTTACCAAAGGGTACATGAACTCGCATCCCAACCTCCAGCATTCCCTCAAACTCCTCCGGAATCCTGTAACTATAGGGCTGGTCTGTCTGCATCAAGGGCACATCTACTATAATCTTTGCTATGGTCATCTTCTCACCTCCTCCTTGTCATACTCTTCGAAAATCAAATTCAAACCACGTCAGCGTCGCCTTACCGTACTCAAGTACAGCTTGCGGCTAGCTTCCTAGTTTGCTTTTTGATTTTCATTGAGTATCAGTACATTCTTGCAATAGAAAAAATAAGATTGAGTCCCCCCAACCTTAAATTTTTTCACCATCTTCTTTTTCTTTAGCGATTTGCTCTTTGATTTTCTTTTCTTCTTCTTCTTTGCGGCGTTTTTCTTCTTCGATACGGCGACGAACTGCTTCACGTTTTCCTTCTGGATCTGGGTGAATTGTAACGTTTCCTGATTCGATTTCTTCTAAAGCGCGAAGAGTTGATTTTTCAGACTTGAAACCTTGAGTTGCTGGCGCACCTGCTTCTAATTCGTGGGCACGTTTTGCTTCCAAGATTACGAGTGAATATTTTGAAGGAACCTTGTCAAGCAAGGTATCAATAGAGGGTTTTAACATCATTTACTTGTACCTATTTTCTAAATTTTATCGGGTAGTTGGAGATTTTGGCAACATCTCCTGATAGTGACCAATGACACGATCCACACGGAAGTGCTCTGCTTCGATAACACGTTTGACACGCTCAGCAGCTAGGGGCACCTGATCGTTGACAATCGCATAATCATACTCACGCATAAGGGCAATTTCTTCCTTGGCTTTTTCGATTCGTTGGGCAATCACTTCTGCACTGTCTGTTCCACGACCTACCAAACGATCTTGCAATTCATCCAAATCTGGTGGTGTCAGGAAGATAAAGACAGCATCTGGAACCTTTTTCTTGACCTGAAGAGCACCTTGAACTTCAATTTCAAGGAAAACATCGATTCCCTTATCCAAGGTTTCATTGACATAGGTCAGAGGAGTTCCATAGTAGTTGCCGACATATTCTGCATATTCCAACATCTGTCCTTGACGAATCAGCTCTTCAAACTCTTCACGAGTACGGAAGAAATAATCAACTCCGTCCACTTCTCCAGGACGTTGTGCGCGTGTCGTCATCGATACAGAGTATTGAAATTGGTTTTCAGAACTCTCAAAAATCTCTCTTCTAACCGTTCCTTTTCCAACCCCTGAAGGACCAGAAAAAACGATTAGTAAGCCTCGGTCTGCCATTGTGTCTCCTTTTAGTCAGTCTGTGAAATAACATTTCTAGAATAATGGCAAAAAGCCAGATTATCCTTTACAGTCTTTCTATCTAGTGTAACAAAAAAGCAGTAATTTTTCAACTGCTCTTTCTTATTTATTTAGCATAATCTACTGCACGAAGCTCGCGAATCACGGTTACCTTGATATTTCCAGGGTAATCGAGATTGTTTTCAATTTTCTCACGAACTTTGTGAGCCAAGATTGTGACTTTGTCGTCTTTGATTTGTCCTGGATTGACCATGATACGGATTTCACGTCCTGCTTGAAGGGCAAAGCTATTCTGTACTCCTTCAAAGCCGTTCGCAATTTCTTCCAAATCATGAAGACGTTTGATGTAGCTTTCAAGAGACTCACTACGAGCACCCGGACGGGCAGCGCTCAAAGCATCTGCTGCAGCAACAATCACTGCAATGACGCTTTCGGCTTCGACATCACCGTGGTGGCTAGCAATTGTATTCACCACAACTGGATGTTCCTTGTACTTACGAGCCAATTCCATACCGATTTCAACGTGGCTACCTTCAACCTCACGGTCAATGGCTTTTCCGATATCGTGAAGGAACCCTGCACGACGAGCAAGAGCCGCATTTTCACCAAGTTCGCTCGCCATGATACCAGCTAACTTAGCAACCTCAATCGAATGACGTAAGACATTTTGTCCATATGAAGTACGGAACTGCAAGCGACCCATGATTTTCATCAAGTCTGGATGAAGGTTTGGTGCCCCAATTTCATAGGCAGCAGCCTCACCGTATTCACGAATCTTATTGTCAATCTCTTGACGGTTTTTCTCAACCAACTCTTCGATACGAGCTGGGTGGATACGACCATCCTTGAGCAACATTTCCATAGTCATACGGGCAATTTCACGACGAATCGGGTCAAAACCTGATAAGGTCACCACTTCTGGTGTATCGTCGATAATCACATCGACCCCTGTCAAACTTTCAAAGGTACGAATGTTACGACCTTCACGACCAATAATGCGTCCCTTCATAGTATCGTCTGGCAGGTGAACCGTTGAGTTTGTTGACTCCGCCACATATTCACCAGCGATACGTTGCATGGCTTGAACCAAGATGTCCTTGGCCATTTTGTCAGAACGTTCCTTGACCTCTTGCTCAGCTTCACGAATGCGGCTAGCAATCTCCTTGGTCAAGTTTTCCTCTGTCTGAGCCAAGATAATATCTCGTGCTTCTGCCTGAGACAGGGCACCAATACGCTCTAGCTCTGCTTCTTTTTGTCTTTCGACTTCCTCTAATTGCTCTTCACGCGCATCAAGGTTTTTCGCTCTATCAGAAATACTTTGTTCTTTTTGTTCAAGTGTTTGTTCTTTACTCGTCAAATTGTCGTCCTTACGGTCAAGGCTAGTAGCTCTCTCTGTCAAACGACTTTCGATTTGTTTGAGTTCTTGACGTTCTGATTTGAATTCAGCGTCCACTTCTTCACGGTATTTTCTGGCTTCTTCTTTGGCCTCCAATAGTGCTTCTTTTTTAAGAGACTTGCTTTCACGTTTAGCTTCATTAACAAGTAAATCCGCTTCACGTTCAGCTTGTCCACGTAAATTAGTTGCTTCTTGTTCAGCATTTAAAAGCATCAACTCTGCAGCTTCCTGAGATGATTTCATCTTGGCTGAGATGCTGACATATCCAATGACTAAACCAATGATGACGGCAAAAACAGCAATCGCAAGCGACATGATTTCCATGTTTTTACCTCATTTTATTGTTATTCCGAATGACATACATTCTTTTACATTCTACCATAAAAAAGTGATTTTCACAAACCTAAAATAGAATATGTTTTGGGGAAATTGGAACACATTCACAAAAATAAAATTGTTATTTAGAAATAGTAGTATAGTAGAGACTTGAGAAAAAGCCTACTTTTCAGTAGACTTAGTTTATTTCTATTCTAATCGGTACTCTTCCAAAATTCTGCTCTGCTATACTTGGATTTCCCAGTTGGTAAATCTGGTCTGCCTTTTGGGTCATAGCATCCCAAGGTTCTTTGCCAATTCGGCTGACTAGATCGACCTGCCCTTTCAAAGACTTGAGATGTTGCCTGCCTTTTTCAGTAAAGCCAAGAACATGGATGCCTTCTGGCAAGTCACTTTCTCTAGCCTGCACCAAGATATAGGTCAAAAGGCGTCTGACACGCGCCTTGGTGTAACGTTTGGTCGCAACCGCCTCAATCAAGTCTTCCACAGACTGGACTGTCTTGATGGTCTCTTTAATGCGCACAGCCATTTCTTGATTGACCTGATAGATGGTGGTTATGTCGGGATTTGACAAGATTTGATAGCGGAGCAAAGGAAAATAGTCTTCCCAGCTCACTTTACTGGTCTGCTCAAATAGGGCAACAGAAGGCATAAATCGTTCTAAGAAATCTTTGTCCCTTTGGTGCTGACGGAGGGCTGTCGCCGAGGCGAAGTCCACATCCTGGTCCACAGAATGGTAACCAGCCCCCTGACGCTGAATCGGATACAGCTTGATATTTCGTCCCGCAACCGCCTTGGCATAGGCCAAAGCAAGAACATGATTGGGTGTATGGCCTGAAAAATCAAGACCAGCAAATTCCTTCCACATGGCTTGGGTTTTCTGGGGATAGGAGAGAGAATCAGGCAGATTTTCCACAAAATTCTCCATCTCTCTACCTTGCTCTGCGTATAAGTCAGCGATTTTTTGATAATCCAGAACTTCTTCTGTTCCAAAAGCGAGGCTATCAATACCCAACCGAGCCAAGATATCCACAGCCCCTTGGCCAAAGAAATCCGCCGCCTGAACACTGACTAAAAAGGGCAGTTCCACTACCAGATCAGCACCATTTTCAAGCGCCATCTGGGCTCGTGTCCACTTGTCCACGATAGCAGGCTCGCCTCTCTGCATGAAATTCCCAGACATGGCCACAATTTTCAACCCCTTCGTCTGCTCAAGCAGGTATTTGTGGCCATTATGAAAAGGATTGAACTCCGCGATAATACCCGTGATGGTCATGATAATCTCCTACTTCTGCGCCACAAAAAACCAACGGGTGCTGGTTTCTGTTGGCTCTTTGTCTTCAAAGTCCGCAAAGAGTTTGAAGGATTTGAATCCGGCCTGTTCCAGCAAAATATCATAGGTCAAGACCTCATAGGTTCGCTCCTCATGCACTTCATCGTGGCGACTAAAGGAACCATCCGCTTCCTTGACAAAGAAAGTCAACTCATGAACGATAGAGTGAGGCGCCGCATCCTCATAGGTATCCCATAGCATGGCGAAATCTTCTGCATTTTCATGATAAGAATAGCCTGGAAAAACTTCGTCTGTCTGGTAGGTCGAATGCACATCAAAGATGAAAACTCCATCTTCATTAAGGGCATTATACACTTCCTTAAAAACATCCCCTACTTCCACCTCATCCTGCATGTAGCAGATAGAGTCCGAATAACAAGTGACAAAGTCGTATTGACCTACCTTGGACAAATCCAACATATTGCCTTCAATAAAATCAATCTTTTGTTTGGCTGAAGCCGCTCTCTTCTCCGCAATCTTCAGCATATCTGCGCTCAAGTCAAGTCCAGTCACATCAAAACCAGCTTGAGAAAAGCGTACAGACTGGATGCCTGTCCCACAAGCCAATTCCAAGAGTTTTTTTCTCTCCTTTGTCTTAGGCAAATGACCCAGAGAAAAATCCATCCATTTATCATATAAACTATCGTCCATGACCGCATCATAGACCGCCGCAAAGGTTTCATAAGTTGCCATAATCATGATACCAAGAGCCTCCATGGCAAACACCACTCGCCCTATACCTTTCTATCCATTTTTTCTAAAATAAGCAAAGAAACCCAGTTGGCTACAACTGAGTTCGTCTTCTAAGCAAGAGCTTCTGAAATATCTACTGACTCCGCCTCATGCCATAGCTTTTCTAAGTTATAGTGGGCACGCATTTCTTCTGAAAAGACATGCACGACAACAGAGCCGAGGTCTAGTAGGACCCAACCTCCAGCTGCATCTCCTTCGACATGACTGCCTTTAAAGCCTGCATCGGCTACTTTTTCACGGATATTATCAGCGATAGCGTCCAACTGACGGCTATTCATTGAACTAGTAATAACAAAGTAGTCAGTCACGCTAGTCAAATCTTGGACATCAAGTGCGAGGATATCCTCCGCACGTTTCTCATCAGCCGCTTTCACGACTAGTTCTAGTAATTCTTTTTCGTTCATTTAGTCCTCTTTCTAGAAAATATGCTTGTAATCTAGGACATCTGCAAAGCGCCCCTCCCAAATGCCCTCATAAAATTCATTTATCGTTTCTGCTGGAATGTCTTTCCCATCAAACGTTGTGCAAGTTCCTTCTGGAATAATAAGCTGATAGCCATATTCAAAGGCAACCTTGACAGAGGTATCCACACAATATTCTGTCTGCATACCACATAAAACTAATTTTTCAATCCCCTGTTTATCCAAGTATTCTTTTAAACCAGTTTCTTTGAAAATACTGTTATACTTCTTCTGAAAGACCTTTTCATTAGGTTTTCGACTTAAAAGCTCAGATAACTGCCAATCTTCTGATGTTTGAGCTTCAGCGTTCTCAATATGTTGAACATAGACAATTTCAATATTCTTGCTTCTAGCCTGGTTTTGTAAATAAGAAATTTTTTCCAATAGACTATTTGTCTGAAAACCAGTTTCCACTAAAATATTCTGAACATCAATGATTATAAAAGCCGTCTTCATTTAGTCCTCTTTCAAATAGTGCACAAAGGCGTTATAGGTTTCAAGGGTTTGGGGATAGATAGAGAATCCCTGATGAGCTAGATGCTCCACGGTACGAGCTGTTTCGTAGGCCACCGCCTTATTAAGCGATAAACTTGCAATCTCACGTGCCACATCTACTCCTGGAAAGGCACGATTGTGCTCGATATAGTCTGCGACGTAGATGACTTTATCTAGGTCTGTCATCTGACCAGCACCGACTGTATGGATTTCAATGGCTCGCAGGATTTCTGAATCATGCAAATCCAAATCTTCCTGAATCTTGTAGATGCCAACCATGCCATGCCAGACATTATTGCCCCAGTTTTTGAGATCAGGATCCAGCTGATAACGGTCAATCAGGTCTAGAAATTCCTGATCTGACAGCTTTTTAGCGTAGTCATGAAGAAGGCCTGCTAGTCCTGCTTTCTCGACATCTACTCCAAATCGTTGGGCTAGTTCTATGGCTGCACGCTCCACACCCAAGCAATGGGTTAAGCGTTTTTCAGGTAAAAGCTCTGTCATTTTTTCCAACAAAGCCTCGCGAGAGCAGTTGATATAGTCTTGATAGGCCATCAGTAGAGCCCCTCCTTCTCGATGTAGTCTAGCACCGGCTGAGGCAGGAGAAAGTTGGGTTTCCGACCTTGGGCAAGGAAGTCCCGCACCATGCTGGATGAGATATCCATGAGAGGCACATCCACCCAGATAACTGGATAGGAAGTTCCAGCCTTGTAGCGTGGGCGCTGAACCCCTACAAACTGAACCATGTCGACCAGCTCATCAATTCGGTACCACTTAGGCAAATAGTCCACCATGTCGGCCCCGATGATAAAGTAATAATCCGTATCTGGATACTGCTCTGTCAAAATCTTCATGGTGTCGTAGGTGTAGGAAATGCCCTTGCGCTCTAGCTCGATTGTTTCAATGGCTAGCCCTTCAATCCCCTCAATCGCCAATTCAAGCATCTTGAGACGATGGTGTTCAGGGATGGTTTCCTTTTTATCTACGTGAGGAGGTTGGTACTCAGGCATGAGCAAAACTTGATCCAGTCCTAACTGTTGCCGTACTTGGTCAGCAACAATCAGATGCGCATTGTGAACAGGGTTAAAATTCCCCCCTAAAATCCCGACTTGTTTGCGTTTTTTCTCCTTGATTTCTGGCTCCAACTCTACCTTGGTAAAGGGAGTCAATAGTTCGATTGCCATAGGCTAGTCTCCTTTATTTCTCTGTAAAAACAGTTATTTGGAGTATAGTTTTTAGATTTCTTTGACTTTCTTAGAAATCTTGCGATTTTCTTTCTTGCTGGATTGTTTAAACAAAATCAAGATTCGTCCGATTTTTTGGACTGTATCCACACCAATTTCTTCTTCCAAGATTTCAGCTACTTCGTGGATATTTTCATCGGTGTTTTGCAAAAGAGTAACCTTGATCAATTCACGGGCGTCAAGTGCCTGACGAACGCTGGTTTTGATTTGGTCGTTAAGTCCATTTTTACCGATTTGGATGATGGGTTTGAGGGTGTGTGCCTGACTGTTGAGGAAGGCACGTTGTTTTGATGTTAATGACATAATTTCTTTAAAAGAGTTTCTTTTTATACTTTTCTGAAGTGGTGACGGACGTCAGCAAAGTCCTTCGGACTTTCATGACTAAAATTTGAGCCTAAGGTCTCAAATTTTCCGCAGTTGGTACAATCACTTGTACCAACTAACACCACAGCGAAAAGTATTCTCTATGGGGTTCGCCTTGCTCGCCCGAATTCAGAAAACCCTTTCCTTTCTGTGTTTAAATAATTGCTTTTCGTGTGACAACGGCGACGCCTTCTGGTGCCCAGACGGCGACTTTGGCTGTGCCTGTTACACGGATCCAGCCGAGTCCTGAGATGACTAGGTCTGTCTTGTCCTTAATGTTAAATACATGCTGAACTAGTTTTGGAAAATCTTCTTTTTCCTTGCTATTTGGTGGTGTCAAAAGCGTTCCGAGGTGCTTATCGTAGAAAGCACTAGCTCCTTCAAGCTTGGTACGATGCAATTTGAGTTCATTGTCAAAGAAGGCAGTGAAACCTTGCTTTTCTCCTGATATAAAGTCAAAGCGTCCCAAGCCACCTAAAAATAGTGTTTGCTCTGGATTTAGCTGGTAGGTTTTAGGCTTGATTTCCTTTTTGGGGCTGACATACTTGAGATTTTTGGCCGTCAAGTAATGGGCCATTTGGTGACGGTGGATGATTCCCGGCGTATCGTAGATATAAGATCCGTCATCAAGCGGAATCTCAATCTTGTCCAAGGTTGTCCCTGGGAAGCGCGAAGTCGTAATGACATTCTGGTCACCCGTTATTTCTTGGATAATGGCATTGATAAGAGTTGATTTTCCAACGTTGGTTACCCCAACTACATAGACATCACGACCCTTACGGTAGTGTTCAATCTTGTCAATGACTTCCTTAATAGCATGTTTGTTTTGGGCTGAAGTTAGGACGACATCCACAGGACGAATACCTTCTTCGTGGGCACGCTCCATGAGCCACTGGCTAATCTTGCCTAGTTTAACAGACTTGGGCAAGATATCTTTTTTATTTCCCACCAAGAGGACATCATTGCCCGAGACAAAACGTGGCAAGCCTGGGATGACAGAGCCATTAAAATCAAAGATATCAATGACATTGACCACTAAGGTATCACTGTCTCCCACCTCGTGCAAGAGCTTGAGGAAATCATCGTCCGTCAACTGGACATCCGTGATTTCATTGTAGTGGCGGAGACGGAAACAGCGTTGGCAATAGACTTCTCCAGTCTCCAAACCTTTTTCAAGTGCTGACTGAGGAGTAAAACCAAGACCAGCCTTGTCTGTCGTCTGAATGGTTGCTCCACAACCAATACAGAGAATTTCTTCCATAGTTAAATTCCTTTTTTATATGTAATCGGTCCATACTTTTCAGTGATTTTTCGCATCACACGACGCTCACGAGCTCGGTTAATCTGCGTTTTGATCGAGTCATGTTGGACCAAGGGTTTGACTAAAATCGAGCGAATGCCAGCACGGTGGGCTGCTCGTATATCTGTCATGAGCTGGTCGCCAACCATGACCACTTCACTTTTCTCATAGTGGAATTCCTTCATGGCACGATCAATCCCAAATGTGAAGGGTTTCAGAGCCCAATAAACGTAATCAATCCCAAACTTCTCAACTGCTCGTTGGACGCGTTTCTTAGTGTTATTTGAGACTACGATAATGCGAATGCCCGCGTCCCGAAGGTCATGTAGCCATTGCTTCATCTCTGGCGTCCCATCAGGATTATTCCAAGCAATGAGGGTATTATCCAAATCGACCAAAACAGCCTTGATTCCCTGCGCCTGCAGGCTTGGAACTGTCAGATCATAGACTGCTTCCACAGCAAAATCTGGCATGTAATTTTCAATCGCCATTTTGGCTCCTTTTCTTTTATTTTCTAGTAATTTTCTTCAGCCATTGAGATAAGGCCACCCATAAAATCAAGCTAGTCATTAAGATATAAATCCAAGCATTTGGCTCTTCTGTAAATGGTAGAGGAACATTCATTCCGAAGAAACCTGTAATAACCGCAAGTACTGCTAGTAAGACGGAGATAATAGTCAAAATTGACAAACTATCATTCAAGTTATTGTTTAGGATGTTGTTGTAAGAAGCTGAGAGTTGTTGCAAGACTTGAGAAATCAAGTCTGTCATAGACACCAACTGATGGGCTTCAATCATTGCATCATCAAACTGCTCTCGTTCGACATCATTAAATCTCCGATAAAGAGCATGGCCCTGGATATGTTCCAAGAGGAGTCGATTTTGTTTTGCTGCTGCTGTCAAGTAAACCATACCAGTCTCCAAGTCAGAGAGGGCGAAGAGATTTTTCTTTGTTGTAGTTTGACGTAGCAAGGCACTAATTTCGTCCTTACTTTTATCCATCTCTTCAATGACAGGATAATAAGCGTTACTGATAATCTCTAAACCAGCAAAGAGAAACTTGTAAATAGAAAGCGACTCATGGCTATCCAGATAAGCTGACATCTGATCAATGACATAAGCATTCTTATGGTTGCTGATGGTAATCATTCGTTGTCTTTCGACGATAAAGGTCATGGGAATCGCTTCATAATATTCTTTGTCTTTTTCTAAATCAAGAACATTATAAATAAAGGTTACCGTCTCCGTTTCACGGTTATAATCCATATGAGCTCGTTCATTTCTATCCAGAGCATACTCAATGGTTTCCTTGTCCAATCCATAGATGTCAGAAAGATCTTCCATATTTTTAATCTTATCCACATCAAGGTCTATCCAGGTACAACCATTGCCCAACTGCTTTTCTAAAACCATCTTTTCTCCTTTATTAAACTCTTTCTATTGTACCACAAATTACTTAAAATAACAGGTCTAGTCTGTGCGTGAGAAATTGCTGACGACGGTGATATTCCGATTGGGAACGAAGTGCAGAACCTGATCTTCTCCTCTGAGTTGCGTTGTTCGAATGCCGACACTGACAACCTTGCCCGATACGGTAATAGGACCATTTGTCAAAACGACCTCATCTCCCACATCCAATTGACGTTCAAAGAGGATGAAAAAGCCATTGATGACATCAGATAGAAAGCCTTGGGCTCCCATCCCAATAGCCACCCCAGCAATCCCAGCCCCTGCCAGCAAACTAGAAACTGGCAAACCTAAAATCGACAAAATGCAGTAAAGCAAAAAGAAATAAAGGGTATAATTAAACACATTTTCTAACAGACGTGAGATGGTTTTCTGACGCCCGACATCATGACGAGACATTTTTAGAGAAGGTTTGACAATTCTCTGCACCATGGTATGGAGCAATTTCTTAGCTATATAAAAGAGTAAAAATAAGAATAACAGAGAAATTAACTTGGTTAAGATATTTTCAATAATCGTTGTTATATCAAGCTTATTGAGGTAGGTTTGAATAAATTCTTTCATAGAAAACTCCTTTCATTTATTATACCATACTTTTACAAGTGATGAATCTCCATAAATATTCAAAAATAACAGCCAAAATAGACAGAAAATTCTTGATTTTAGCTCATATTTATACTATAATCATAAACATTACACAACAAAGGAGATTGTTATGAAAAAATTCATTCATGCTTGGAATAAGGCGAGTCTAATCAAACGGATTTTGATTGGCATGCTTATTGGAGGAACCCTAGGGCTGACACTTCCTAACATTTCAGGAATTGGTTTACTTGGAGATCTCTTTGTTGGTGGCCTCAAAGCCATCGCACCTATTCTAGTCTTTGCCCTCGTTGCCAATGCCCTTTCCCAACATCAAAAGGGTCAAGATAGCAACATGAAAACGGTTATCCTCCTTTACTTGGTGGGAACCTTTGCAGCGGCACTTGTTGCTGTCCTAGCAAGCTTCATCGTCCCTGTTGAGATTACCTTAAATAGTGCCAATACAGAAATCGCACCACCAGATGGAATTGGCCAGGTCCTCAGCAATCTCTTGCTCAAACTGGTTGACAATCCAGTCAATGCCCTCGTTACTGCTAACTACATCGGTATCTTATCTTGGGCAGTTGTTTTCGGGATTGCTATGAGAGAGGCCAGCAAAAATAGTAAAGAATTGCTGAAAACTATGGCTGATGTGACTTCTAAGATTGTCGAATGGATCATCAATCTAGCTCCATTTGGTATCCTTGGTCTTGTCTTCAAAACCATCTCTGATAAGGGAATCGGAAGCCTAGCTAACTACGGAATCTTGCTTGCCCTCTTGGTGACAACTATGTTCTTTGTCGCTCTGGTTGTCAATCCATTGATTGCCTTCCTCTTTATGAAGAGAAACCCTTATCCCCTCGTTTGGAAATGTTTGCGTGTCAGCGGTGTTACAGCCTTCTTCACTCGTAGTTCTGCGGCTAACATCCCTGTCAATATGAAACTTTGCCACGACCTCGGTCTGGATCCAGATACCTATTCTGTTTCTATCCCACTTGGTTCTACTATCAACATGGCAGGGGCAGCGATTACTATTAACGTTTTAACCCTTGCTGCAGTAAATACTCTTGGAATCCCTGTTGACTTTGCCACAGCCTTTGTCCTCAGTGTAGTAGCAGCAATCTCAGCCTGTGGTGCTTCTGGTATTGCCGGAGGATCCCTCCTTCTTATCCCAGTTGCTTGTAGCCTTTTTGGTATTTCTAACGATATTGCCATGCAAGTTGTTGGGGTTGGATTTGTGATTGGGGTCATCCAAGACTCATGTGAAACAGCCCTTAACTCTTCAACAGATGTCCTCTTTACTGCTGTTGCCGAATACGCAGCAGCCCGTAAAAAATAACTCATAAAGACAAGCCTGCTCAGGTCTTGTCTTTTCCGCTTTTATTATAACTTACTAGGAAATCCTTATGTCTATTAGCCAACGTACGACCAAGCTCATCTTAGCTACCTGTCTTGCCTGCCTTCTTGCTTACTTTCTCAATCTCTCCTCAGCTGTCTCGGCTGGAATAATCGCCCTCTTGAGCCTATCCGATACCCGTAGAAGTACCTTAAAACTGGCCCGAAATCGCCTCTTTTCCATGCTTCTAGCTTTGGTTATCGGAGTTCTGGCTTTTCACTTGAGCGGATTTCATATCTGGAGCCTTGGCCTCTATCTAGCCCTCTATGTGCCTCTAGCCTACAAGATGGGATGGGAAATTGGCATCACACCAAGCACTGTTTTGGTTAGCCACCTCTTGGTACAAGAGTCAACCTCTCCAGACCTTCTAGTCAACGAATTCCTTCTCTTTGCAATCGGTACAGGATTTGCCTTACTGGTTAATCTCTACATGCCTTCACGAGAAGAGGAAATTCATCACTACCACACATTGGTAGAAGAAAAGTTAAAAGATATTCTCCAGCGCTTCAAATATTATTTATCCAGAGGGGATGGACGCAACCGAGCACAGTTGGTTGAAGAATTAGACACTCTTTTGGAAGAGGCCCTTAAACTGGTCTATCTAGATCACTCTGACCACCTCTTTCACCAGACCGATTACCATATTCACTACTTTGAGATGAGACAGCGGCAAAGTCGCATCCTGCGAAACATGGCCCAGCAAATCAACACCTGTCACCTAGCTGCCAGTGAAAGCCTGATTTTAGCGCAACTCTTTTCAAAAATTGCCGGTCAACTGAGCCAGACCAATCCTGCTTCTGATTTGCTAGATGAAATTGAACGTTATCTGGAAGTCTTCCGTAATCGCAGTCTGCCAAAGACAAGAGAAGAATTTGAAACTCGCGCCACCCTTCTTCAACTCCTACGCGAGGCCAAAACCTTCATCCAAGTAAAAGTTGACTTTTACCAAAAATATGGACAGTAAAAAAGAAAACTTCAGACCAATCACAAAAGGTGAATATCTGAAGTTTTCTTTTATTTATAAGTTATTACCATAAAGGTTAATAGTAACATGAATAAGGTCTAATTTATAGAGGGCTAAGATAAAACCCTACATACTTTGCTGTCTTATTATCCACGACACTAATTTTTACAAATCAATTTCATTTACCAAACATAGTTAGTAAGACAGTTACCCTTTTATATCTATTACGACGGAAAAATCCACGAATCAATATCATTCGCGGACTTTTACTAGTGAAGCGTTTAGGTAAGCCGATTGTTATACTACGACACGGAGTTTGGCAAATCGATTCTATTTGCCAAACGTAGTTAGTAAAGCAGTTAGCTAATTCGCTTCCTTACCATTACGACGGAAAAGTCCACGAATCGATACCATTCGTGGATTTTTCCTAGTGAAGCGTTTAGGTAAGCCGCCATAGCGGTTACCGTCAAATGACAGCAACTTTATGTTGCTAGTCATTTGTAACGATTTACATCTTCTCCTCCAACTCTACGTCTGGATACTTATCTGCAAACCAACGTAGGGCAAAGTCATTTTCAAAGAGGAAGACTGGTTGGTCAAAACGGTCTTTAGCCAAGATATTTCGGCTTGATGACATTCGTTCATCCAAATCCTCAGGCTTGATCCAGCGAACGGTCTTTTTACCCATTGGGCTCATGACTACTTCCGCATTATACTCACCTTCCATACGGTGCTTAAAGACTTCAAACTGGAGTTGACCAACAGCTCCCAGCATGTACTCTCCTGTTTGGTAATTCTTATAAAGCTGAATAGCACCTTCTTGCACCAATTGCTCAATCCCCTTGTGGAAGGATTTTTGCTTCATGACATTCTTAGCAGATACTTTCATAAAAATTTCAGGTGTAAAGGTTGGCAGTGGTTCAAATTCAAATTTGTTTTTTCCAACCGTCAAAGTATCCCCTACCTGATAAGTACCTGTATCGTAAACACCGATAATATCACCTGCTACAGCATTAGTTACATTTTCACGACTCTCCGCCATAAACTGGGTAACATTAGACAGTTTAGCACCCTTACCAGTGCGAGGCAGGTTGACACTCATCCCACGCTCAAATTCACCTGAAACGATACGGACAAAGGCGATGCGGTCACGGTGGCGAGGATCCATGTTGGCTTGGATTTTAAAGACAAATCCTGAGAAATCCTTATCGTAAGGATCCACAATTTCACCGTCTGTTTTCTTGTGTCCATGTGGTTCTGGAGCAAACTTAAGGAAAGTCTCAAGGAAGGTCTGCACACCAAAGTTCGTCAAAGCTGAACCGAAGAAGACTGGTGTCAATTCTCCAGCCAGAATAGCTTCCTCTGAAAACTCATTCCCAGCTTCATTTAAAAGTTCAATATCATCCTTGACTTGCTCGTAGAAAGGGTTGCTGCCAAAAAGCTTGTCCCCATCTTCTAAACTAGCAAAACGCTCATCCCCTTTATAGAGCTCCAAGCGTTGGTTATAGAGGTCATAGAGCCCCTCGAAGGCTTTCCCCATCCCGATTGGCCAGTTCATCGGGTAACTCGCAATGCCTAGTACTTCTTCTAATTCTTGCAAGAGGTCCAGTGGCTCACGTCCATCACGGTCTAGCTTGTTCATAAAGGTGAAGACCGGAATGCCACGGTGTTTCACAACCTCAAACAATTTCTTAGTCTGAGCCTCGATACCCTTGGCAGAGTCCACGACCATAACAGCAGCATCCACCGCCATCAAGGTACGATAGGTATCTTCTGAAAAGTCCTCGTGCCCTGGGGTGTCTAGGATGTTGACGCGCTTACCATCGTAGTCAAACTGCATAACAGATGAAGTCACCGAAATCCCGCGTTGCTTCTCGATATCCATCCAGTCAGACTTGGCAAAAGTCCCTGTTTTCTTTCCTTTTACGGTACCAGCCTCACGAATCTCGCCCCCAAAGTAGAGCAACTGCTCAGTGATAGTTGTTTTCCCCGCGTCCGGGTGGGAGATGATGGCAAAGGTACGACGTTTCTTAATTTCTTCTTGAATATTCATAAGTTCTCTTTCTTTGATTCTCTATTTTTCTTGTTTCAATAGCTAAGAATGATTTCTACATTGGATTTTACCATTCCTTTCAACACTCCATTATATCGGATTTTAGCATTTTTTTCAATTTCTATTTTATATCAGACACTGCTAAAGTAGAACAATTCCACTTGCAATTTTTAAAATAAATGTTACAATAAATATAGAAAAAGGTGTTGCGTCAACAACACCCCACAGAGCCGTTTAAGACGGTGGCTGTAATTACATAACTAAAAAATAGCTCGTTAACTCGCCAAAGTTAGGACGGCTATTTTTTTGTCTCTTTTACCAATTCAAGGATGAACTTTAGGAGCGTGATAACAAAGTTACCAGCTACAAACATGAGTGTCAAAGCCTCAAAAGGGGACAAATCTGGTTACTCCTTTCTACTAAGATTTTACAGGTTCTGCACATAAGCATCACCATCCTTTCGATTTCGTAACCACCGTCTTCACTTCTCTGTTAAACTATTGTACCATATATTTCCCCCTTTGAAATCCGCTTTTCAAATAAATCATCATCAAAATCCGTTCTCCATCCTATACCTGTCTTTTTTCATCTTTCCTTCCCTTATTTATAGGAAAATATGGTAAAATAGAACAGACTAAAAATCATCATTTCACGAAAGGATGCAAGATGAAAATTACGCAAGAAGAGGTAACACACGTTGCCAATCTTTCAAAATTAAGATTCTCTGAAGAAGAAACTGCTGCCTTTGCGACAACCTTATCTAAGATTGTTGACATGGTTGAATTGCTGGGCGAAGTAGACACAACTGGTGTCGCACCTACCACGACCATGGCTGACCGCAAGACTGTACTCCGCCCTGATGTGGCCGAAGAAGGAACAGACCGTGATCGCTTGTTTAAAAACGTACCTGAAAAAGATAACTATTATATCAAGGTGCCAGCTATCCTAGATGATGGAGGAGATGCCTAATGACTTTTAATAACAAAACTATTGAAGACTTGCACAATCTCCTTGTATCTAAGGAAATTTCTGCAACCGAACTAACGCAAGCAACGCTTGAAGATATCAAATCTCGCGAGACAGCTATCAACGCTTTTGTTACCATCGCTGAGGAACAAGCCCTTGCGCAAGCTAAAGCTATTGATGAAGCAGGAATCGATGCTGAGAATATCCTCTCAGGAATTCCATTGGCTGTTAAGGATAACATCTCTACAGACGGTATTCTCACAACTGCTGCCTCAAAAATGCTCTACAACTATGAGCCAATCTTTGATGCGACAGCCGTTTCCAATGCAAAATCTAAGGGTATGATTGTCGTAGGGAAGACCAACATGGACGAATTTGCCATGGGTGGTTCAGGTGAGACTTCCCACTACGGAGCAACTAAAAACGCTTGGGACCACAGCAAGGTTCCTGGTGGTTCATCAAGTGGTTCTGCCGCAGCTGTAGCATCAGGGCAAGTCCGTTTGTCTCTTGGTTCTGATACTGGTGGTTCCATCCGCCAACCTGCTGCCTTCAACGGGATCGTTGGTCTCAAACCAACCTACGGAACAGTTTCACGTTTCGGTCTCATTGCCTTTGGTAGTTCATTAGACCAGATTGGACCTTTTGCTCCGACTGTTAAGGAAAATGCTCTCTTACTCAACGCTATTGCCAGCGAAGATGCTAAAGACTCTACTTCTGCTCCTGTCCGCATTGCTGACTTTACTTCAAAAATCGGTCAAGACATCAAGGGTATGAAAATCGCTTTGCCTAAGGAATACCTCGGTGAAGGAATTGACCCAGAGGTTAAGGAAACTATTCTTAATGCTGCTAAGCACTTTGAAAAATTGGGTGCTATCGTTGAAGAAGTTAGCCTTCCTCACTCAAAATACGGTGTTGCCGTTTACTACATCATCGCTTCATCAGAAGCTTCATCAAACTTGCAACGTTTTGACGGTATCCGTTACGGCTATCGTGCAGAGGATGCGACAAGCCTTGATGAAATCTATGTAAACAGCCGTAGCCAAGGTTTCGGTGAAGAGGTGAAACGTCGTATCATGCTTGGTACATTCAGTCTTTCATCTGGTTACTACGATGCCTACTACAAGAAAGCTGGACAGGTCCGTACCCTCATCATTCAAGATTTCGAAAAAGTCTTCGCAGATTACGATTTGATTTTGGGTCCAACTGCTCCAAGTGTTGCTTATGACTTGGATTCTCTCAACCACGATCCCGTTGCTATGTACTTGGCTGACCTTTTGACCATCCCAGTCAACTTAGCTGGTCTACCAGGAATTTCGATTCCTGCTGGTTTCTCTCAAGGTCTACCTGTCGGTCTGCAATTGATTGGTCCTAAGTACTCTGAGGAAACCATTTACCAAGCTGCTGCTGCTTTTGAGGCAACAACAGACTACCACAAACAACAACCCGTGATTTTTGGAGGTGATAACTAATGAACTTTGAAACAGTCATTGGACTTGAAGTCCACGTAGAGCTCAACACCAATTCAAAAATCTTCTCACCTACTTCTGCCCACTTTGGAAATGACCAGAATGCCAACACTAACGTGATTGACTGGTCTTTCCCAGGCGTACTGCCAGTTCTCAATAAAGGTGTTGTCGATGCAGGTATCAAGGCAGCTCTTGCCCTCAACATGGACATCCATAAAAAGATGCACTTTGACCGCAAGAATTACTTCTACCCTGATAATCCAAAAGCCTACCAAATTTCTCAGTTTGATGAGCCAATCGGCTACAACGGTTGGATTGAAGTCGAGCTAGAAGACGGTACGACTAAAAAAATCGGTATCGAACGTGCTCATCTAGAGGAAGACGCTGGTAAGAATACCCATGGTACAGATGGCTACTCTTATGTTGACCTCAACCGCCAAGGGGTACCCTTGATTGAGATTGTATCTGAAGCTGACATGCGTTCTCCTGAAGAAGCCTATGCTTACCTAACAGCCCTCAAGGAAGTTATCCAATACGCTGGTATTTCTGACGTTAAGATGGAAGAAGGTTCGATGCGTGTGGATGCCAACATCTCCCTTCGTCCTTATGGTCAAGAAAAATTTGGTACCAAAACTGAGTTGAAGAACCTCAACTCCTTCTCTAACGTCCGTAAAGGTCTTGAATACGAAGTCCAACGTCAAGCTGAAATCCTTCGCTCAGGTGGTCAGATTCGCCAAGAAACACGCCGTTACGATGAAGCCAACAAAGCAACCATCCTCATGCGTGTTAAGGAAGGCGCTGCAGACTACCGCTACTTCCCAGAACCAGACCTACCTCTCTTTGAAATCTCAGACGAGTGGATCGAAGAAATGCGTAGAGAGTTACCAGAGTTTCCAAAAGAGCGTCGTGCGCGTTATATATCTGACCTTGGTTTATCAGACTACGATGCTAGTCAGTTGACTGCTAATAAAGTCACTTCTGACTTCTTTGAGAAAGCTGTTGCCCTCGGTGGCGATGCTAAACAAGTCTCTAACTGGCTCCAAGGCGAAGTCGCTCAGTTCTTGAATGCCGAAGGCAAGACACTTGAACAAATCGAATTGACACCAGAAAACTTGGTTGAAATGATTGCCATCATCGAAGACGGCACTATCTCATCTAAGATTGCCAAGAAAGTCTTTGTCCACCTGGCTAAAAATGGCGGCGGAGCGCGTGAATACGTGGAAAAAGCAGGTATGGTCCAAATCTCAGATCCAGATATCTTGATTCCAATCATCCACCAAGTCTTTGCCGATAATGAAGCGGCTGTTGCAGACTTCAAGTCAGGCAAACGCAACGCGGACAAGGCCTTCACAGGCTTCCTTATGAAAGCAACCAAAGGCCAAGCCAACCCACAAGTTGCCCTTAAACTCCTTGCCCAGGAATTGGCCAAGTTGAAAGAAGATGAATAATAGACTTTTTATATACCTTTTTCTAATTTAGAAAGAAGAAAAAATGAACAAATTTTTACGATTTCTATTTGTCTTAGTCATCATCGCTATGTTAGGCGCTTCTATACTACAAATTTTCTTTCCATCATACATGGGAAGCCACTCAGGGTACGGAGTCTCTGATGGTTGGCAACGAGAAATTGGAATATGGAACCTAGCTGTATTGATTCTTATTCTCGGTGTCAATATTAAGTATGATTGGTTCTATTTGCAAATCGTGCTTCTCGCTCTCATCATCGGTGGGATTGGAATAGGAACAAATCACTTAGTCAATTTTATGGAGTATCATTCTCCTGTGAATGCTATCGGCGCTTTCGAAAATTACTTGCTAGCGACGGGGTGGATTGTAGGTTGGCTCATTGAACATCATTCCATAAAGAAGCTAACTGATAGTAAATAACACCTAATATATCTTAGATAATTTTTAAAGGTTATAAAATAGTTTAATAATTTTCAATAACCTCAATGCCAATCAAGATACTTCTAACAAACTCACTAAACAAGATGCCAAGCCAACCCACAAGTCGCCCTTAAACTCCTTGCCAAGGAATTAGCGAAGTTGAAAGAAGATTAATATGTAAAAGAAACCAACCTTGAGGTTGGTTTTTTCTCCCCTACCAAATCCCATTAACTATTTTGGCTTTATTTCCAGAAGATTTTATGGTAAAATGAAGAGTAATAATATTTATTAAAGAGGTAAAAACATGATTGAAGCAAGCAAATTGAAAGCTGGTATGACATTTGAAACTGCAGACGGAAAATTGATCCGCGTTTTGGAAGCTAGCCACCACAAACCAGGTAAAGGGAACACAATCATGCGTATGAAATTACGTGATGTCCGTACTGGTTCTACTTTTGACACAAGCTACCGTCCAGAAGAAAAATTCGAACAAGCTATTATCGAAACTGTTCCAGCTCAATACTTGTACAAAATGGATGAAACTGCCTACTTCATGAACACTGAAACTTACGACCAATACGAAATTCCAGTTGTAAACGTTGAAAATGAATTGCTTTACATCCTTGAAAACTCTGATGTGAAAATCCAATTCTACGGAACTGAAGTAATCGGTGTAACTGTACCAACTACTGTTGAATTGACAGTTGCTGAAACACAACCATCTATCAAAGGTGCTACTGTTACAGGTTCTGGTAAACCAGCAACTATGGAAACTGGACTTGTTGTCAACGTTCCTGACTTCATCGAAGCTGGACAAAAATTGATCATCAACACTGCAGAAGGAACTTACGTTTCTCGTGCCTAATCTCTAGAAAGAGGTCATTCTATGGGAATTGAAGAACAATTTGGCGAAATCGTTATCGCTCCACGTGTACTTGAAAAAATCATTGCCATCGCAACTGCAAAAGTTGATGGTGTCCACTCATTTTCAAATAAATCCGTATCTGATACCCTATCAAAACTCTCTCTTGGTCGTGGCGTCTACTTAAAAGAAAACAACGAAGAACTTACTGCTGACATCTATCTCTACCTTGAGTACGGTGTGAAAGTACCAAAAGTGGCTCTTGCTATTCAAAAAGCGGTCAAAGATGCTGTCCGTGATATGGCTGATGTGGAACTTGCTGCTGTTAACATCCATGTTGCAGGAATCGTTCCAGATAAAACACCAAAACCTGAGTTGAAAGATCTATTTAACGAGGACTTCCTCAATGACTAGTCCATTATTAGAATCTAGACGCGAACTTCGTAAATGCGCTTTTCAAGCCCTCATGAGCCTTGAATTTGGTACAGATATGAAAACAGCTTGTCACTTTGCATATACACATGACCGTGAAGATGAAGATGTGCAAATCCCTGCCTTTCTTCTGAACTTGGTTTCTGGTGTTCAAGCTCAAAAAGACGAGTTGGATAAACAAATCAACCAGCACCTCAAGTCAGGCTGGACAGTTGAACGATTGACCTTGGTCGAAAAAAACTTACTACGCTTGGGTATCTTTGAAATCACATCATTTGATACACCTCAGCTAGTAGCAGTCAATGAAGCCATTGAACTCGCTAAGAATTTTTCAGATCAAAAATCAGCCCGCTTTATCAACGGACTGCTTAGTCAATTTGTAACTGAAGAAAATGAATAATCGAAAAGGTGTTTGGTCTTCCAAGCACCTTTTACTTCGTCCTTGATACAGAGTAAGAACCACATAAAAACTAGAACTGACTGCCAGTTCTAGTTTTTATGTATTCTGAGGTATTAGTATTTTCTAAATCGTTGGTAACGTTCTTCCAACAACGCTTCTAACGGTTTTTGCGAAAGTCTAGCTAGCTCATCTTGGAGTTCTTTTTTGACATTCTTAATTAATTCTTTGCTAGAAAGTCCTGCTTCAGAAATCACCTTGTCTACCACGTCCATTTCTAGCAGCTCGTGTGAAGTGATTTTCATCAGTTCTGCCGCTTCCATGGCACGAGTGCCGTCCTTCCATAAAATGGAAGCAAAGCCTTCTGGACTGAGAATGGCATAGATAGAATTTTCCAGCATCCAGACACGGTCTGCAACTGCTAGAGCCAGAGCCCCACCTGAACCACCTTCACCGATAATGATGGCGATAATCGGAACTTTCAGGTCACTCATTTCCATGAGATTGCGAGCAATAGCTTCTCCCTGACCACGTTCTTCCGCCCCGACACCAGGATAGGCACCTGCTGTATTGATAAAGGTCACAACTGGACGGCCAAATTTTTCAGCCTGTTTCATCAAACGCAGTGCCTTGCGATAGCCTTCTGGATGTGGTTGACCAAAATTCCGTTTGAGGTTGTCTTGCAAGCTCTTGCCTTTTTGAATACCAACCACTGTTACAGCTTGGTCTCCAAGCCAGCCGATACCACCAACAACTGCACCGTCATCACGAAAAGAACGGTCACCGTGTAATTGGATAAAGTCATCAAAAATGCCTGTCGCAAAGTCCAAGGTTGTCAAGCGACTCTGCTCACGCGCTTCTCTGACCATTTTTGCAATATTCATCTAGACCCCCCTCCGTGCAATCTGACTAGGCTAGCAATCGTATCTGGCAAATCTCTTCTTTTGACAATAGCATCCACAAAGCCATGTTCCAATAGGAATTCTGCCTTTTGGAAATCCTCAGGTAAGCTTTCACGAACCGTATTTTCAATGACACGACGCCCAGCAAAACCAACCAAACTTTGTGGTTCAGCTAGAATGATATCGCCTTCCATAGCGAAGGAAGCTGTTACACCACCTGTCGTTGGATCTGTCAAAATGGTCAGGTAAAAGAGGCCTGCATTTGAATGGCGTTTAACCGCTGCAGAAATCTTGGCCATCTGCATGAGACTCATGATCCCTTCCTGCATACGGGCGCCACCAGAGGCTGTGAAGAGAACAACTGGCAACTTTTCAACAGTCGCATACTCAAACAAGCGAGTGATTTTCTCACCTACAACTGTACCCATAGAAGCCATGATAAAGTTAGAATCCATAATCCCAAGAGCCACAGTCTGACCTTTTATAAGAGCTGTTCCTGTCACAACGGCTTCATCCAGACCTGTTTTTTCACGCATAGTTGCTAGTTTCTTTTGATAACCAGGGAAATGCAAGGGATCCTTGCTTTCAATCCCTGTAAACAATTCCTTGAAGGTTCCCATATCAATCGTCAAAGCCAAGCGTTCTTGGGCAGAAATACGAAAGGTGTAACTACAGTGCGGACAGATACGCTCACTTCCCAGATCCTTCTGATAAATGGTATGCTTACAGCCTGGACACTGGGAGAATAATTCATCTGGAACCTCTGGCTTGGCTTGAGGTTTTTCCCTAACCGAACGATTGGGATTGATTCGAATATACTTATCTTTTTTACTAAATAGAGCCATTGATTCCCCTTTTCGGTTTAAACTCTTGAAGTCATTTTATTCTTTTTCTTGATACTTGGGTAAAAAGGTTTCCATCAAGAAGGAAGTATCGTAATCTCCAGCAATGACATTGCGATCTGAAATGAGGTCAAGCTGGAAATCTGCATTGGTCTGCACCCCTTCAATCTCTAATTCATAGAGGGCACGTTGCATTTTCATCAAGGCATCAAAACGATTTTCACCATGAACGATGATTTTAGCAATCATACTATCATAATAAGGTGGAATGGTATAGCCTGGATAAACTGCTGAATCCACGCGTAAGCCAACTCCACCACTTGGCAGATGGAGATTAGTAATCTTACCTGGACTTGGAGCAAATTTAAAGGCTGGATTTTCTGCATTGATACGACACTCGATAGCATGCCCTCTTAGAACAATATCTTCTTGCTTAACAGACAGAGGCTGACCTGCCGCAATGCGAATTTGTTCCTTAACGATATCCACACCTGAAACAAATTCTGTTACTGGATGTTCCACCTGAACACGAGTATTCATTTCCATGAAATAGAATTTTCCACTGGCTTCATCAAGAAGAAACTCAATGGTCCCTGCATTCTCATAACCAACAGACTCCGCAGCTCGAACAGCAGCAGAACCAATTTCATTGCGTAGCGTTTTGCCGATTGCAATCGAAGGACTTTCTTCCAAAACCTTTTGATTATTCCGTTGAAGAGAACAATCCCGTTCACCTAAATGAATCACATGTCCGTATTCATCTCCTAGGATTTGAACCTCAATGTGACGAGCTGGATAGATAACCCGTTCTATGTACATGGCACCATTGCCATAATTGGCCTTGGCTTCACTAGACGCAGTTTCAAAGGCGGAAACGAGGTCTTCTGGTTTTTCAACCTTACGAATCCCTTTACCGCCTCCACCTGCTGAGGCCTTGAGCATAACAGGATAGCCAATTTTTTCAGCAACAATCAAAGCTTCCTCAGAGTTATGCACTTCTCCATCTGAACCTGGAATGACAGGCACGCCTGCTTTAATCATCTGAGCACGCGCATTGATTTTGTCTCCCATCATATCCATGACATGACCAGATGGGCCGATAAACTTGATACCAACTTCTTCACACATAGTTGCAAATTTGGAATTTTCACTGAGAAATCCAAAACCTGGGTGAATGGCTTCTGCCTCAGTCAAGACTGCAGCTGATAGAACCGCATTGATATTGAGATAAGACTCTGTTGCCTTGCCAGGGCCGATACAAACTGCTTCATCTGCTAAAAGCGTATGAAGGGCTTCCTTATCAGCAGTTGAATAAACCGCCACCGTCGCAATCCCCAATTCACGCGCCGCACGGATAATACGAACCGCAATTTCACCACGATTGGCAATTAAAATTTTTCGAAACATGGAGAACCTCCTTAGTTCCCTATTGCAAAGGTAAGAGTTCCACTGGCCGCAAGCTTGCCATCCACTTCAGCCTTTGCTTCAGCCACAGCTATGGTGCCACGACGTTTTACAAACGTTGCCGTCATAACTAATTGGTCACCTGGTACAACTTGCTTCTTGAACTTAACCTTATCCATACCAGCGTAAAAAACCAGTTTACCTTTATTTTCAGGTTTTGATAACTCCAAGACACCAGCTGTTTGCGCCAAGGCTTCCATGATCAGAACACCTGGCATGACAGGGTATTGAGGAAAATGACCGTTGAAGAAGGGCTCATTAATGGTCACATTTTTGATGGCAACAATAGTATCCTCGCTCACTTCCAACACACGGTCCACTAGGAGCATAGGATAACGGTGGGGAAGGGCTTTTTTGATTCCTTGAATATCGATCATTTGATACGTACCAATCCTTTACCAAACTCAACCATTTCTTCATTAGAAACGAGAATTTCTGTTACCACACCATCCTTAGGAGCTGGGATTTCATTCATGACTTTCATGGCTTCAATAATTACCAATGTTTGGCCTTTTTTAACACTATCACCAACTGTTACAAAGGCAGGTTTATCTGGACCAGCAGCCAAGTAAGCCACCCCAACAAGTGGGCTCTCTACAACATCTCCCTCAGCAGCCACACTTGCTTCTACTGGCGCCGAAGTTTCTTCCACTACAGTTTCTGCTGGAGCAGATGAAGGTGCTACTGGACTTGGTGTTGCTAGAACGGGCGCTGGAGCGACTTGAGCTGCAACTTCAGGTACAAGTCTAGCTTCATTCTTGCTAAACTGCAACTCATCCGTCCCATTTTTATAAGAAAATTCTCTCAAACTTGATTGGTCAAATTGAGCCATCAAGTCTTTAATATCGTTTAAATTCATACTTATTTATTCTCCCAACGTTTGAAAGCAAGAACTGCATTATGGCCACCAAAACCAAATGTATTTGAAATAGCGTATGGAATCTCTTGCTCCAAGCCTTGTCCATAAACGACATTGGCTTCGATATAATCTGATACTTCACTTGTTCCAGCTGTCATTGGTACAAAGTTATGACGCATAGCTTCGATTGTGACGATAGCTTCTACTGCACCCGCAGCCCCCAGCAAATGTCCTGTGAAAGACTTAGTTGATGATACAGGTACTTCCTTACCAAGAACAGCTACGATAGCACCACTTTCTCCTTTTTCATTAGCAGGAGTTGAGGTTCCGTGAGCATTGACATAGGCTACTTGTTCTGGAGAAATCTCAGCTTCTTCCAAAGCGAGTTTGATGGCCTTGATAGCTCCCTGACCTTCTGGATGTGGAGAAGTCATATGGTAGGCATCACAGGTATTTCCGTAACCAACCACTTCAGCCAGGATAGTAGCGCCACGTTTTTCGGCGTGTTCAAGACTTTCAAGAACCAACATCCCAGAACCTTCACCCATGACAAAACCATTACGATCCTTATCAAATGGAATGGAAGCACGAGTTGGGTCCTCTGTAGTTGAGAGAGCAGTTAGGGCTTGGAAACCAGCAATAGCAAAAGGTGTGATAGAGGCTTCTGAACCACCTACCAACATAACGTCTTGGAAACCAAATTTAATTGAGCGGAAGGCATCCCCAATCGCGTCATTTGATGAAGCGCAGGCAGTATTGATGGATTTACAAACACCGTTTGCTCCAAAACGCATAGCAACATTTCCTGAAGCCATATTTGGCAAGGCTTTTGGAAGGGTCAATGGTTTCACACGTTTTGGTCCTTTGTCATTTAGGCGAAGCACTTGATCTTCAATTTCTTTGATTCCACCAATACCAGAAGCCACGATAACACCAAAACGATCCTTATCAAGAGTCTCCACATCGAGATTAGCGTGATTGACAGCTTCTTGGGCTGCGTACAAGGCATACAAAGAGTAGTTATCAAAACGATTGGTATCTTTCTTAACAAAGTATTTATCAAAAGGAAAATCTTGGATTTCTGCTGCATTATGCACATCAAAGTCACTATGATCAAATTTTGTAATTTGACCAATTCCGATTTTTCCAGTTGTCAAACTATTCCAAAATTCTTCTGGTGTATTTCCGATTGGAGATGTTACTCCATAACCTGTTACTACTACGCGATTTAGTTTCATCTTTTTTACCTCTAGCTTCTGCTACATACTTAAGCCACCATCAATGGCAACCACTTGACCAGTTAGATAATCTTGGCCTGCTAAAAATACTGTCAAATCTGCAACCTGCTCTGCCTGCCCAAATTCTTTCATAGGAATTTGTGCCAGCATAGCATCTTTTACCTTGTCTGATAGAACAGCTGTCATATCGGACTCAATCATTCCAGGTGCAATAGCATTAACCCTGATATTGCGATTGGCCACTTCACGCGCCACAGACTTGGTAAAACCAATCAAACCAGCCTTAGAAGCTGCATAGTTAGCTTGACCGATATTTCCCATCAAACCAACTACGCTAGACATATTAATGATAGCACCTTCTCTGGCTTTCATCATCGGTTTCAAGACTGATTGTGTCATGTTAAAGGCACCAGTTAAGTTAACTTTAAGCACTTTTTCAAAATCCGCTTCTGTCATCTTGAGCATCAGGGTATCTTGGGTAATCCCTGCATTGTTGACCAAAACATCTACTGAACCCAACTCTGCAATAGCTTGATCAACCATACGCTTAGCGTCTGCAAAATCTGATACATCTCCTGAAATGGGAACCACCTTGACACCATAGTTTGAAAACTCAGCGAGCAATTCTTCTGAAATTGCACCACGACTGTTTAAAACAATATTGGCTCCTGCTTGAGCAAACTTGTGGGCAATAGCAAGACCAATTCCACGACTCGAACCTGTAATAAAGATATTTTTATTTTTTAGTTGCATTCTTTTCTCCTGTTTCCTCTTGTATTTATGGGAGAAGGGATTACTTGTTTTCTAGCAAGGCTTCCAAGCTCGCCTGATCTTCAACATTGGCTAATTTAGCTGTCTTATCAATTTTTTTCACAAAGCCTGACAAGACTTTCCCCGGACCAATCTCGATAAAGTTGGTTACGCCTGCTTCTTGCATGACCCCAATACTTTCATAGAAACGAACTGGCTCCTTGACCTGACGCGTCAAAAGTTGAGCAATGTCTTCTTTTTTCATAACTGCAGCTTCTGTATTGCCGACTAGGGGACAAGTGAAATCTGAAAAACTTACCTGAGCTAGAGTTTCAGCTAGTTTCTGGCTAGCAGGCTCAAGGAGAGCAGTATGAAAGGGACCTGATACCTTGAGAGGGATCAAGCGTTTGGCACCAACTTCCTGCAAGAGTTCTACAGCTCGATCAACTGCAACCACTTCTCCACCAATCACGATTTGTGCAGGTGTATTATAGTTGGCTGGGGTAACCACTCCAAGTTCAGAAGCTTTTTGACAGGCTTCCTCAATGTCCTCTACTGGCGTATTGAGAACTGCTACCATCTTACCAGAGCCAGCAGGAGCCGCTTCTTCCATATAGGCTCCACGCTTAGCAACCAAGGCAACAGCTTCTTCAAAATCCAAGGCACCGCTAGCCACCAAGGCAGAGTATTCTCCAAGAGACAAACCAGCAAGCATATCAGGCTGATAGCCCATTTCTTGTAATAAACGGTAAATAGCAACTGAAGTTGCTAAAATAGCTGGTTGCGTATAGCGGGTCTGATTGAGTTTTTCTTCTTCCCTATCAATAAGATGACGCAAATCATAACCGAGTACCTGACTTGCTTGATCAATCGTTTCTTTGACAATAGGGTAGTGATCATAGAGATCCCGTCCCATACCTAGATACTGGGCACCTTGACCAGCAAATAAAAAGGCTGTTTTAGTCATTTCTTACAACTCCTGCCCAACGAGAGGCTTCTTCTTGAATTTTCTTAGCTGCTCCGTAATACAAATCTTTTAGGATTTCTTCAACGGTTTCTTCTTTGGAAACAAGCCCTGCAATTTGACCTGCCATGACAGAGCCTCCATCCACATCTCCGTGAACAACCGCTTTGGCTAGTGCACCTGCTCCCATTTGTTCAAAAATTTCCAAATCTGGATTTTCTTGTTTAAAAGCATCTTTTTCAGCTTGTTCAAAATCACGAGTCAACTGATTTTTAATCGCACGAACAGCATGTCCAAAGTGTTGAGCTGAAATCGTAGTATCAATATCTCTAGCTTTTAAAATTTTCGCCTTATAATTTGGATGGGCATTAGACTCTTTTGCAACGACAAAGCGAGTTCCAACCTGAACAGCTTCTGCACCTAGCATAAAGCCAGCCGCAGCACCTTCACCATCCGCAATCCCTCCTGCAGCAATAACAGGAATAGATACAGCAGCAGCAACCTGGCGCACCAAGGTCATGGTTGTTAATTTACCGATATGCCCCCCAGCTTCCATTCCTTCTGCAATAACAGCGTCCGCACCGATTTTTTCCATGCGTTTAGCTAGGGCAACACTCGGTACAACAGGAATAACTGTAATACCAGCTTCATGGAAACGTTCCATGTATTTACTTGGATTTCCTGCGCCTGTTGTCACTACCTTAACACCTTCCTCGATAACGAGGTCTACAATATCTTCCACAAAGGGAGACAAGAGCATGATGTTGACACCAAAGGGTTTATCAGTCAATGATTTGATTTTATCAATATTTGCCTTGACAACTTCTTTAGGGGCATTCCCCCCACCGATAATGCCTAGTCCTCCAGCCTTGGAAACAGCCCCTGCCAAATCACCATCAGCAACCCAGGCCATTCCTCCTTGAAAAATAGGATAATCAATGTTCAATAATTCTGTAATACGCGTTTTCATAGTGCCTCCATCGTTTCTTGCTTACGTAATAGTTCGATACCGTCATAATTTGACAATCAAACTATTGCCTAAACAAGAGGGAGCGGGTTTCCCTACTCCTTCTATCTTATATTCTGCTTATTTTGTTTGCTCTTCAACGTAGGCAACCAAGTCACCAACTGTTTTCAAGTCATCTTCTGCTTCGATTTGGATATCAAAAGCATCTTCGATTTCTGAGATTACTTGGAACAAGTCCAATGAATCTGCGTCCAAATCATCAAAAGTTGATTCAAGTGTTACTTCTGATGCGTCTTTTCCAAGTTCTTCAACGATAATTTCTTGTACTTTTTCAAATACTGCCATGATAGGACTCCTTTAAAATAAATAGTTTTTTTATAACAATGTGTTCACCACATGATTACCTAAATTGTAAGAATGAGCGTGCCCCATGTCAAGCCTCCACCGAAGCCTGATAGTAGAACAGTCTGGCTACCATCTAAACGGATGAGACCTTGTTCTACACACTCTGAAAGTAAAATCGGGATACTTGCTGCACTGGTATTGCCATATTCCATCATATTGGCTGGAATTTTATCTCGGTTAACACCGATTTTTCTAGCCATCTTATCCAAAATACGGTCATTAGCCTGATGAAGTAGCAGATAATCCAAGTCTGTCGCCTCTATAGGAGATTCATCAATAGTCTGCTTGATAGACTTGGCTACGTCCCGAATAGCAAAATCAAAGACTGCACGCCCATCCATCTTCAAAAATGAATCTGCACTTTCTTGATCTGAAAATGGAGAATGTAAACCTGAATGTCCGTAGGTCAGACATTCGCTACGACTTCCATCACTATTGAGACTCTCAGCCAAGAAATGCTCTTGCTCGCTAGCTTCTAGCAAGACTCCACCAGCACCATCTCCAAACAAAACAGCTGTTGATCGGTCTGACCAATCGACTGCTTTAGAGAGGGTTTCACTACCAATCACCAAGCCTTTTTGAAAGCGACCAGAAGCGATAAACTTTTCAGCAGTTGAAAGAGCAAATACAAATCCACTGCAAGCCGCTGTTAGGTCAAAAGCAAAGGCCTTATTAGCACCAATATTAGCTTGAACACGAGCAGCTGTAGAGGGCATCATCGAATCTGGAGTAATGGTAGCTAGGATGATAAAATCCAACTCCCCTCCTGTGATTCCAGCTTTTGCCATCAGTTTCTTGGCAACTTCTGTAGCCAAATCACTAGTAGATTCTGTTCTTGAAATATGCCTTTGTCGTATTCCCGTCCGACTTGAAATCCACTCATCATTGGTATCCATAATCTGAGCCAAATCATGATTTGTAACCACTTGCTCTGGCACATAATGAGCAACCTGGCTTATTTTTGCAAAAGCCATTATCTCAAATCCTCCAAAAATTGATAAAGATTGGTCAAACCTTTGCTCATAACCTCAATTTCTTGCTTACTCATACCATCAATGATTTTTTCAACCATGGCCTTGTGGAAGCGTTTATGTAGCCTATGAACCAAGCGACCTTTCTTTGTCAAATGCAGATGTACCACACGTCGATCATGTTCTGAACGAATGCGTTCAATGTAACCCTTACGTTCGAGATTATTCAAACTAGTCGTCACTGTCCCAAGAGTCACCATCAACTCTTTCGACACTTGACTTGGTGTCACATCTGGAACTTTTCCAATCACATCAATCGTATGCATTTCTTTGATGGAGATATCCTTGAAACGACTACCTCTCAAGCTAACTTCCTCAATGACGAGGACATTGTTAAATATAGATGTTAAATATTCATTAATTCGTTGGTAGTCCAATCTTTCCTTCCCTCCTTTTCAAAAAAACTTTTAGAATCAAAACATTTGACAAGAGAATTATATCAAAGTTCAAAGAATGGTGCAAGTATTTTTCTATTTTCCTGTAAATTTAGGTCTTCTTCTCTCCGAATGAGCACGCACTCCTTCTTTAAAATCCTCCGTTTGAGCTAAGGATTCCTGTAGATGCAGTTCTAAAACAGCATAATCTTGCCAATCTTTGAATTGGCTCTCCCAAACCAATTTCTTAATGGCAGCATAGGAATTAGCTGACCCGCGTCTCAATTTTTTAAGAAGCTGTTCTCTCGTCTTTTCAAGTTTATCAGCTTCAGAGACCCGATAAACAAGACCCCACTCCAGAGCTTTTTCTGCTGTCAATCCCTCTCCTGTCATGGCTAGTTGGGCAGCACGCGTCACACCGATACTTCGACTCAAGAGATGAATTCCTCCTGCATCCGGAGCCAAGCCAACTCCGACAAAGGCTTGGATAAACTTAGCCTTATCCGTAGCAAGGCAGAAATCTGCAGCAACAGCCATATTCGCTGCGGCACCTGCAACAGCCCCATCAACCTCCATCAAGACAGGTTTAGCAATTTGCTTGATTTTATAAGAAATAGTATTGACCAATTCTGCGATTTTCGTCAATGATGGAATATCATCCTCATCGACTGCTCGCTTCATCTCAACCAAATCTCCCCCAACTGAAAAGACTTTGCCATTTGCATTGATTAGGATAAACTGCACAGCCGGATCCTCTTCTGCCAAAGTTAAAGCTTCTAAAATCTCCTCACACATAGGGATATGAAAACCATTTGCGACCTCAGGACGATTCAAGGTAAGGATTGCCAAATCCTCTTCAAGCTGATAAATAATGTGTTCCATTTGAACTCCTTTTTATTTTATAAGCAGGTTAAATTATTTTATTTTCAAAGTATATCTTTTTTAAAACTCGAAAGCAAGAAAAAATCGACTAAAAGTGTCTCAGCCGATTGGAAAGGCTCGCTTTAGGCTAGAAAACATCTTATTTTCTTCATTGAAAAAAGGCTTTCTTTCTGCTATAATCGTATAAAATACTTACTTTAGGAGTTCTTATGAAAGTTGTTAAATTTGGAGGTAGCTCTCTTGCCTCTGCTAGTCAATTAGAAAAAGTTTTAAACATCGTCAAAAGCGATTCAGAGCGTCGTTTTGTAGTCGTTTCTGCACCAGGAAAACGCAATGCTGAAGATACTAAGGTTACGGATGCCTTAATTAAATACTACCGCGACTATGTTGCTGGTAACGATATTAGTAAGAGTCAAAACTGGATTATCGACCGCTATGCTGCTATGGTTAGTGAACTAGGTCTTAAACCAGCTGTTTTAGAAAAAATCTCTAAAAGCATTCGTGCCTTGGCCACTCTTCCTATCGAAGAGAATGAATTTCTCTACGATACTTTCCTAGCAGCTGGTGAAAATAACAATGCTAAATTGATTGCTGCCTACTTTAATCAAAACGGGATCGATGCACGCTATGTGCACCCTAGAGAAGCTGGTATTGTGGTCACAAGTGAACCTGGTCACGCTCGCATCATTCCATCAAGTTATGACAAGATTGAAGAATTGACAAATACAAATGAAGTTCTTGTCATTCCTGGTTTCTTTGGAGTTACCAAGGAAAATCAGATCTGTACCTTCTCACGTGGAGGATCAGACATTACAGGTTCTATCATTGCTGCCGGTGTTAAGGCCGATCTCTATGAAAACTTTACGGATGTTGATGGTATCTTTGCGGCTCACCCAGGAATCATTCACCAACCACACTCTATCCCAGAGTTGACCTACCGTGAAATGCGTGAGTTAGCCTATGCAGGCTTCTCAGTTCTTCATGACGAAGCGCTTCTTCCTGCCTACCGTGGAAAAATTCCTCTGGTTATTAAGAATACCAACAACCCTGACCATCCAGGTACTCGTATCGTTCTAAAACACAGTAGTGACAAGTTCCCAGTAGTAGGAATTGCTGGTGACTCTGGTTTTGTCAGCATCAATATGTCGAAATACCTCATGAACCGTGAGGTTGGATTTGGACGCAAGGTTCTTCAAATCCTTGAAGATCTTAACATCGGTTGGGAACATATGCCAACAGGTATCGACGATCTTTCAATCATCCTCCGTTCTCGCGAATTAACTCCTATCAAGGAAGAAGAAATCCTTCGTCAGTTGGTTCAAAAGGCTGAAGTAGACCATGCAGAAATCGAGCACGACCTTTCAATCATTATGATTGTTGGAGAAAAGATGAAGAGCCATATCGGAGTAACTGCTACTGCGACACGTGCTCTATCTGAAAATAAGATCAACATCCAGATGATGTCTCAAGGTTCTAGTGAAGTATCTATCATGTTTGTTGTCCATAAGGACCAAGAGAAAGCAGCTATTAAAGCCCTCTACAATGCCTTTTTCGGTGAAAGTAAGGAAGACTAAGCATGGCTCAATCACTTAACAAAACAGTGCTCCTCAATACGACAGGCACCTCCTACCTCTCTATAGCTGGAAAAGTTGGGAAATTCCTTGTCGGAGATCAGGCTTTGGAATTTTATCCCGATGTCAATGTTGAACAATTTATCCAGATTCCTTGGAGCCATATCAACCAAATTGGAGCTAATGTTACTGGTCGCAAAATCAGTCGCCACTTCGAAGTCTTTACAGATAGAGGAAAATTCCTCTTTGCTTCAAAAGACTCAGGTGCCATTCTCAAAATTGCTCGTGAAAAACTGGGCAATGACAAGGTCGTCAAGCTTCCGACCCTGATTCAAACCATTGGTCAAAAATTTAAAAATCTATTTGCAAAAAAGTAGAAACTTTAGTATAATCATAGCAACGGATAAGTAGGTTATCTTCTTCTTTCAGAAAGTCTGCGGGTGCTGCGAGCAGATAGGAGGGATAGGTGAAATTCTACCGTTAGTAACAATTGCATACACAATCAAGTGCACACCTGTGAAGTTGGATGGAACCGTGGCCCTGCCACTCCAACGCTTTGTCAGGTGTGCTTTTTTCATAAAGGAGTTCTTATGTTAGATATCAAACGTATTCGTACAGACTTTGATGCTGTCGCAGAAAAATTAGCTACACGTGGTGTAGATGCTGCTATCTTGAATGAGATGAAAGAAATCGATGCTAAACGTCGTGACATCTTGGTCAAGGTTGAAACTTTAAAAGCAGAACGTAACACAGTTTCTGCTGAGATTGCCCAAGCTAAGCGCAACAAGGAAAATGCAGATGACAAGATTGCTGCCATGCAAACTCTATCTGCTGAGGTTAAAGCCTTGGATGCTGAATTGGCAGACATCGATGCTAAATTGACAGAATTTACCACTACTCTTCCAAATATTCCAGCTAATAGCGTTCCTGTTGGGGTTGACGAAGATGACAATGTGGAAGTTCGCCGTTGGGGTACTCCACGCGAGTTTGATTTCGAACCTAAAGCTCACTGGGATCTTGGCGAAGACCTTGATATCCTTGACTGGGAACGTGGTGGTAAGGTAACAGGAGCTCGCTTCCTCTTCTATAAAGGTCTCGGCGCTCGTTTGGAACGTGCCATCTACAACTTTATGTTGGATGAACATGGAAAAGAAGGCTATACAGAAGTCATCACACCTTACATGGTTAACCACGATTCTATGTTTGGTACTGGTCAATATCCAAAATTCAAGGAAGACACTTTTGAACTCAGTGACAGCAATTATGTCCTTATTCCTACAGCCGAAGTTCCTCTGACAAACTACTACCGTGATGAAATCCTTGACGGTAAAGACCTGCCAATCTACTTCACTGCTATGAGCCCATCATTCCGTTCTGAGGCTGGTTCAGCTGGCCGAGATACTCGTGGCTTGATTCGTTTGCACCAATTCCACAAGGTTGAAATGGTTAAATTTGCTAAACCAGAAGAATCTTATGAAGAATTGGAAAAAATGACAGCTAACGCTGAAAATATCCTTCAAAAACTTAACCTTCCATACCGTGTCGTTGCTCTCTCTACTGGAGATATGGGCTTCTCAGCTGCTAAAACTTATGACTTGGAAGTTTGGATTCCAGCACAAAATACCTACCGTGAAATTTCAAGCTGTTCAAACACAGAAGATTTCCAAGCCCGTCGTGCCCAAATCCGTTACCGTGATGAAGCAGATGGCAAGGTGAAATTGCTCCATACCTTGAACGGTTCTGGACTTGCAGTTGGACGTACAGTGGCTGCTATTCTTGAAAACTACCAAAATGCAGATGGTTCTGTGACCATCCCAGAAGTTCTTCGTCCATACATGGGTGGCGCTGAAGTTATCAAACCATAAAAATAAGGCCTAGCTATTTCTAGCTAGACCTTTTTTCGTAACCAAATTAGATAAGCACCTAATACAAATAATAAAATAGTGAGGCATATAATAGTTTCAACCAGTACCAAATAATCCAAAAATGGAAGTTTCAAGATTCCCTGAGCCATCTTAAGCGAAGTAGCTGTGATAATGGTTGGGAAGGTGAGTGCTGAGAAGGCTGGTTGAAAACCTTGTTTTAAAATATTGGGCAGACGAGTTAAAACAAAGAAAAAGAAGGATTGGGAAGCCAAAATCATGACAATCAAGAGCCAAGTCGGTAGGCTAGCTCCTCCAACTCGAACCAGAGAAGCCAAGAGCAGAGAGAAGGGAGCACAGTAGATTCCTTCCTGTCCAAGCAAGGCTAGTGGGAGCGGATGTTTCTTTAAATCACTATAAATAAGCGGGTAGAGATAGAAGGTTAGGAGAAAACCAAAACTCAAGGTCGCATAGGCAATTTCGATGATACCTACAAGAGGATAGGTCAAGGCTGCTACTGCTATCCCCACATAGAGAACCGTCCAGCTAGGAGTCGCATGAACCCTCCGCCCCGGATAGGCAAATTTGATAGTGAAGCCAGCAATCAGAGCCACATCCAAGAGAAATGAAAACCACCAGAGTCCTTGAGCAACCAAAGGGAAATGAGGGAAGACTCGAAAGACATAAGTCGATAAAATCATCCCAGCCATGGGAAAGGTGGCCATTCCTGACAAAAGTGGGGGCTTGGTCAATTCTTGCTTGGTTTCTTTCCAATTAAAAAGATGCAGAAGCAGAAAAAAGAGCCACAAAACCAAACCTGTCAGACTAAAAAGATGGGACAGAACCGGCAACGTATCTAAAATAAGATTTCCAGCTCCTGCCAAACCTAACAAACAACCAGAAAATACCAAGGGGAGTTTTTTCATCCTAACCTCCAATAATCATGTTAGTTTCAGTATAGCATAAAAGCGCTTAAATGAGGAGATAAAAAACGAAGTCCGTTGATTTCAGACTTCATTTTACTCAGATATGAATTAAGCATAAGGTTGCAATTCTGGATTAATTGGTGTATTGGCTAGGTTGTTGGCATAGTTACAGAGGCTTGCTAGACTGACACCAAGAACCACATCCAAGGCATTTTGTTGGCTGTAGCCAGCTTCTAGAAATTCAGCTAAGGCTTCATCTCCTACACGACCCTTGGTATTGATAACTGCCAAGGTAAACTTAGCTAGGGTGTCCAATTTAGGATCTGTTTCAATTGGAGTACGATTGCGAAGGGCTTGAAGCAGATCATCATTCATCTGGATTTGTTTGATTGAAAAGGCGGTATGACCTGCGACACAGAAGGCACAACCATTGGTCACAGCTGCCGTGATTTGCACCACTTCGCGCTCAACAGGTGTCAGGCTGTTGCGACGGTTGATAGCTCCGACAGTACGGTAAGCCTCTAAAGCAGTGGGTGCATTAGCCAAGAGACCGATTAGGTTGGGAATATAGCCATTGTTATCTTTTTCTACTGTTTCAAGAATTTCTTTCACTTCTGCTGGTGCTGATTCTACTGTATGAATGGTAAATGTTGTCATCATAAGACCTCTTTTCATTTTGTTGAAACCTAGTCTATCACAGATTCTATACCGTGTATAATATATATTTTAAATTGCACCGATAGAAATTTTTTATGAAAGAAAAAAATCACACGCGATGTGTGATTTCATTATTTATTAAAATACTTTTTAGTTTCAGCAATAACGACCGGCGACAAGACTAAGAGGGCAATCAAGTTTGGCAGAGCCATCAAGGCATTGACAATATCTGCGATAATCCAAACCATATCCAACTCGATAAATCCTCCCAACAGAACCATGAGCACAAAGACCACACGGTAGAGCCAGATAAAGCGAACCCCAAAGAGAAACTCAAAACAACGTTCTCCGTAATAGTTCCAACCTAGAATCGTTGTAAAGGCAAAGAGCACAAGGAAGATGGTCAAAAGGGCAGGTCCAAAGTGTGAAAAGACTGTTGAGAAGGCTGACTGAGTCAAGGCAACCCCATTTAAGTCGCCACTCCAAACACCAGTCACCAAGATGGTCAAACCAGTCAGAGTACAGATAATGAGGGTGTCAATAAAGGTTCCTGTCATGGAAATCAATCCTTGCTCTACCGGTTCATTTGTCTTAGCCGCAGCAGCTGCAATGGGAGCCGAACCCAGACCAGATTCGTTCGAGAACACACCTCGCGCTACACCATTTTGAATAGCCATTCGAATGCTAGCACCGGCAAATCCACCGACCGCAGCAACTGGACTAAAAGCCGATGTCAAGATTAAAGCGATTGTGGCAGGAATCTTCTCAATATTAAAGAAAATAACTGTAAGAGTTCCCAAAATATAGATGATGGCCATAAAAGGAACAACAGTAGTTGAAACCTTTGAAATGGATTTGAGTCCACCAAAGACTGCAATTGCTACAAATACAGACAACACAAGAGCTGTGATGGCTGGCGAAATAGTTGTTGTATTTTGGATAGATTCTGTAATCGAGTTGACTTGAGTGAAGGTCCCGATTCCCAACAAAGCTACTAGCACACCTGCCAGGGCAAAGAAGATGGCAAGGGGACGCCACTTTTCTCCCATCCCTAGAAGAATATAGTGCATGGGACCTCCCGCTACTGCACCATGATCATCCTTGGTACGGTATTTGATAGCTAGTAGTCCTTCCGCATACTTGGTAGCCATCCCAAAGAAAGCAGCCATCCACATCCAAAAGAGGGCTCCTGGTCCACCGACCTTGATAGCCGTCGCCACCCCGATAATATTTCCCGTACCAACTGTCGCTGCTAGGGCTGTACATAGTGCCGCAAAACTGGATACATCGCCATGCCCCTTATCCTTGGTAAAAATAAGCTGAAAGGCTTTGGGCAACCGCAAAACCTGCAAGAGACCTAGACGGGCAGTTAGGTAAATCCCTGTTCCGACCAAGAGAATCAAGAGGGGGGGGCCCCAAGCAAAAGCATCAATTGATTTAAGCAATTCTAACATTTCCTTCTCCTATCTTTTCAACCCCAAAAGAAAGAGCACATGTAAGATACATGTACTCTGGAATGCTTAGATAAATGCTAAAAAGCGGTCTATCCTAGCTCTGTCCTTTTACCTGAGAGTTTGAGCAGTTGCCTGCCTTGCCCCTTCGGTGCCTTTACGGTCTCTCCAGAGTTCCGTCCATTTACAGTCATGGAAAATCAAACGATTCCCCACTTCTATTAAACTTCATTCGGTGTTGGTATTTAATTGATTCTTATTTTACAAAAAATGTTGGCTTTTGTCAATGTGTTTATTAGTAAAAATTAGTTCAACAGTTTTTACTTTATAAAGTCCATAATACTGTTATCCTTTAAAAGTGACAATGGTCGCACCACTGCCCCCAGCATTTTGTGGGGCATAGCCAAAACTCTTGACATGTTTGTTTCTTTGTAGATATTTGGTGACACCTTCACGGATGACACCTGTTCCAATACCATGGATGATATCAACTTGAGCCATATTATTAAGCAAGGCTTGGTCGATAAAGGCATCTAGCTCATTCATAGCCTCTTCATAACGTTTGCCTCGAAGGTCCAGTCTGGCTTGTGGGCCACGACCAGAAGTTCGTTTCACGACATTGACCTGTTTCTTCTTGACTTGCTTTTCGTGCTGGGCTTGAACAAGGTCAAATTCTTTCTCTTCTAAAGTCATCTTAATCAAGCCAACTTGGGCTTCCCAGCGGCCGTCCTTGAGTTGACTGGTCAAGGTACCACGCTGCCCATAACTGAGAACAACGATATCATCTCCCACCTTTGGAGCACGTTTTTTCTTGGCCTTTTGAAGGACCTTATTTTTAGACAAATTTACTTTTTCAGGAGCCAATTTTTTCAGCTTGGCCTTGGCTTCAATGATTTCATGAGGTTTGAGCTGGGACTTACTGTGGAGATTTTTGAGAATCTGGTCACTCTCACTTAGGGCCATGTCCACAATCTCAGCAGCCTGTTCACGCGCCTTATTAAGCTCCGTTTCCTTTTCACGATTGAGCTCATTGTAGAGCTTTTTGAGAGCACGGTTCATCTTGAGATTTTCTTGCTCCACCTCACGGATATTGTCCAAGCGTTTGCGACTCTCTAGCGTCTGCTCTTCCAGTTGCTCAATAATCCGGTTGACATCATTGTCCTGATCAACCTGCTGACTGGCATCCCCTACGATAACTTCAGATAGGCCTAGACGTTTAGCAATTTCAAAGGCATTGCTTCGGCCAGGCACACCCTGCATAAAGCGATAGGTCGGGCGTAGAGTTGCAGTATCAAACTCCATGCTAGCATTTTGCACAAAGGCTGTCTCGATACCATAGGCTTTGAGTTCCGGATAGTGGGTCGTCGCCATGGTCTTGACTTGACGCAGGCGAAGGTCCTCTAAAATAGCCATAGCAAGGGCTGCTCCTTCTTGAGGGTCTGTACCAGCTCCCAACTCATCCAAGAGCAAGAGGGAATGCTGGTTGACCTTACCAAGAATATCCACAATATTGGTCATGTGACTAGAGAAGGTAGACAAGCTCTGCTCAATAGATTGCTCATCCCCAATATCAGCAAAGATTTCTTCAAAAATACCAACACGACTTCCCTTATCTGCTAAAATCGGCAAGCCTGACTGAGCCATAACCTGCGTCAAGCCCAGAGTTTTAAGCATGATGGTCTTCCCACCTGTATTAGGACCTGTAATGACAATCGCTGTTAAATCTTGACCAAAATGGACATCATTTGCGACGGCATTTTTGACCAAAGGATGGCAGACATGGAGCAATTGAATCTCTTGATTTTCTGACAGCTGAGGAACGACTGCTTGCCTTTCTTGGATAAAGCGGACCTTGGCACGAATCAAGTCCAGATGGCCGATAATCCAAGCATCATTGGCAATCTCAGCCGCATGAGGACGAACACGCTCAGAAATTTCTTGGAGAATGCGAAGCATTTCATAGCGCTCATCTGCTCGTAAACTGGCAATTTCTTCGCTCAGTTTGACCACCTCGCGGGGTTCGATATAGACGGTATTTCCGCTGGCAGAAATATCATGAACGACACCTGTAATCTTATTGCGGTAGGTGTTTTTGACAGGTAGAACCTGACGGCCATTTCTGCTGGCAATAATCCCTTCTGTCAACATCTGCGCTTTTTGCTTGAGCAGATCCTGTAAAACATCGCGTACCTGACTCTCGCTATCATGGATTTTTCGACGGATTCGCGCCAATTCTTCACTGGCAAAATTTTCAATGAAACCTGCATCATTAAAAGCTTGAAGATTTCCTTGTAACTGCGGAAAATCGTGTAATTTCTCAAACCAAAGGGCTAATTCTTCCAAGCTGACATTTTCCAGATTGGCATAAAAACTTTGCAGTTCTCGGCTAGCAAGAAGTACGCGCTTCAAGAGTAGGAACTCCTCGATATTGAGGTCCGCTCCCATCTCCAACCGCTTGCAGACTCCTGCGATTTCCTTGGTTGCAAGAATAGTAAAATGCGGTTGCTCGACGAAAAGAGCCTGCATTTCCTTCATCTCAGCAAAATCCTGTTTGATTTTATCCGCTTTGGCAGTCGGAGCCAGCTGTCTCAATTGCTCCAAACCCTGCTCGGTCAACAAATGGGGTTCAAACAAAGCCTTGACCTTATTGAACTCTAATGTTTCTAATATTTTCTTATTCATCTTTATTTCCTTGTCTTTGAATGTCTAGGTGTATGATACTCAATAAAAATCAAAGAGCAAACTAGTAAGCTAGCCGCAGGTTGCTAAAACAGTGTTTTGAGGTTGCAGATGGAAGCTGACGTGGTTTGAAGAGATTTTCGAAGAGTATTAGCTTTTTACATTCTGATAGATTCTAGTCAATCTGTAAACAAAGGGCTAGGAAAACTCCTGCCCTTTTTATCCGATTAAATTTGTCACCCAGATTTGTTTGAGCCAACTGGTTGTTACCGGTATGCTTTGGATGATGTGTTTTGCAACGATACTCTTTTCAAGAGGATTTTGTATAGCTGCCATGGGAATGGTTGCTAGTATGGTCAAGGCCATTTGCAAGACAAATAAGGTTACCAACATGGACAAGATGCCTGCTGAAACTTGGAACAACTTACCACCCAGTTTTTTACTAGGAATCAAGTGTAAGAGGAGACCAAGCAAACGACCGATGCTATAGACAATCCCAAATACAAGCAAGTAGCCAATACCTGCATAAAAGACCTTATCCAGCTGAAAGAGTTGATCCGATGGGAAAAAGAAAGTTCCCTGACCTTCCTGCGGATTTGCATAAGGGAGCAATAAATGGAATTGTTCTCCCAGCCCCTTATAAAATTGGCCAGCCACAAAAGCTGATGCCATAGCTGAAATCAGGTAATAAACCTGTAAGAGCAGGCCTCTCCGATAGCCGATATAAAATCCCCAAGCCAAGACCAATAGAAGAAGGAGTGAAATCATAAGGAATCCTCAATCTTGCTCTGTTCTTGCTTGCAAGTCACAAGCTTGTGACGGAGTTCTTCTAATTCTTGCTCCTTATCATCAAATTCAATCTCACGGCTGAGCTGAGTTGATAAACAGTTGACCGCCAACAAAAGAGCGATTGTTTCATCATCTGCACTAGGCATTTGTTCTTTAATTGCTTGGTATTTTTCTGTCGCAACCTTGGCGATTTCCTCCATAAAAAGGTTATCATGCTCGCTTGTCAAGGTTAATGATTTTTTCCCGAATGTAAATTTGAATCGATTTAGATTTGCCATAAAATTCACCTCACGATATTATACCAAAATTCGCTAATTTTGTCAGTTTTTACAAATTTGCCTGCTTTTGTGGTACAATAGAAACTATGGCAAGTATAACACTCACACCAAGCGAAAAGGAGATTCAGGCTTTTCTTGAACACTATCAAACCAGTCTGGCTCCCAGCAAGAATCCCTATATTCGCTACTTTTTGCGACTACCTCAAGCAACGGTTTCTATCTATACTTCTGGAAAGGTCTTGCTTCAGGGTGAAGGAGCTGAAAAATATGCTAGTTTCTTTGGCTATGAGGTTGTAGAGGAAAACACGGGACAAAATTTCTCTTTGATTGGGACAGATGAGGTGGGAAATGGTTCCTACTTTGGTGGGCTTGCAGTTGTGGCTTCCTTTGTCACACCTGACCAGCATGCCTTCTTGCGAAAACTCGGTGTGGGAGATTCTAAAACTCTGACCGACCAAAAAATCCGTCAGATTGCCCCTATCCTCAAAGAAAAAATTCAGCACCAGGCACTGCTTCTCTCACCAAGCAAGTACAACGAGGTCATCGGAGACCGCTACAACGCTGTTTCTGTTAAGGTAGCCCTCCATAACCAGGCTATCTATCTCCTTCTTCAAAAAGGCATTCAGCCTGAGAAAATTGTGATTGATGCCTTTACCAGTGCTAAAAATTATGACAAGTACTTGGCACAAGAGGCCAATCGTTTCAGCAATCCTATCAGCTTAGAAGAAAAGGCTGAGGGCAAATACTTGGCTGTCGCAGTTTCTTCTATCATTGCGCGTGATCTCTTTCTAGAAAATCTTGAAAATCTTGGACGAGAGCTGGGCTATCAACTTCCAAGTGGAGCTGGAACGGCTTCTGACAAGGTGGCTAGCCAGATTATACAAGCCTATGGTATGCAGGGACTCAACTTCTGCGCCAAACTGCACTTTAAAAATACTGAAAAAGCGAAAAAACGCTTAGAAAGGTAAGTTATGAATTCATTTAAAAATTTCTTAAAAGAGTGGGGATTGTTCCTCCTAATTCTGTCATTACTAGCTTTAAGTCGTATCTTTTTTTGGAGCAATGTCCGCGTAGAAGGGCATTCCATGGATCCTACCCTAGCGGATGGCGAAATCCTCTTTGTTGTCAAACACCTCCCTATTGACCGTTTTGATATCGTGGTTGCCCATGAGGAAGATGGCAATAAGGACATTGTCAAACGTGTTATCGGAATGCCTGGCGATACCATCCGTTACGAAAATGATAAACTTTACATCAATGACAAAGAGACAGATGAACCTTACCTAGCTGACTATATCAAACGCTTCAAGGATGACAAACTCCAAAGCACCTACTCAGGCAAGGGCTTTGAAGGAAATAAAGGAACCTTCTTTAGAAGTATTGCTGAAAAAGCCCAAGCCTTCACAGTTGATGTCAACTACAATACCAACTTTAGCTTTACTGTCCCAGAAGGAGAATACCTTCTCCTCGGAGACGACCGCTTGGTTTCAAGCGACAGCCGCCACGTAGGTACTTTTAAAGCAAAAGATATCACAGGGGAAGCTAAATTCCGCTTCTGGCCAATCACCCGTATCGGAACATTTTAAGAGACCTAAGAGGCCGAGAATCACCAATCTCAGCCTCTTCTTCTATCGTGAGAAGATGATTATTTATTGACTATAATACCCCCCAACTCTCACCTATTCATGCAAAGGAATTTTATGGAAGTTTATTTTTCAGGAACCATTGAACGGATTATTTTTGAAAATCCCAGCAATTTTTATCGTATCCTCCTCCTAGAAATCGACGATACGGACGCAGAGGATTTTGATGATTTTGAAATCATTGTCACGGGCACCATGGCTGATGTGATTGAGGGAGAAGACTATACTTTTTGGGGACAAATTGTCCAGCACTCCAAGTATGGGGAGCAACTGCAAATCAGTCGTTATGAACGCGCAAAACCAACTAGCAAGGGCTTGGTCAAGTACTTTTCAAGTAGCCATTTCAAGGGAATTGGTCTCAAGACAGCTCAGAAAATAGTGAATACCTATGGCGAAAATACCATTGACGAAATTCTGCAACACCCAGAAAAGTTAGAAGGTATCGCAGGACTCTCTGCCAAAAATCGCGAGGCTTTCGTCTCCACTCTCCGTCTCAACTACGGAACCGAGATGGTTTTGGCCAAACTTGCCAACTACGGCATTCCCAACAAACTAGCCTTCCAGATTCAAGATTTTTACAAGGAAGAAACCCTTGATGTGGTTGAAAATTATCCCTACCAGTTGGTCGAGGATATCAAGGGTTTGGGATTTACTATTGCTGACCAATTAGCGGAAGAACTTGGCATAGAAAGTCAGGCTCCTGAACGCTTCCGAGCCGGTCTAGTTCACAGTCTTTTTCAGGCCTGTATGGAAACAGGGGATACCTATGTTGAAGCACGAGATCTGCTAGAACAAACCCTTACTCTCCTTGAGTCTTCCCGCCCCGTGGAACTGGATCCCAGCCAAGTGGCCCAAGAGCTCTCCTACCTGATCGAAGAAGACAAGGTTCAGCAGATTGATACCAAAATCTTTGATAACAGCCTCTTTTTCGCTGAGGAAGGTATCCGCAGTCACTTGGTTCGTATCCTTGAAAAAGGAAAACAGAAGAGCCAAGATTTAGAATCCATTCAAAAGCATATCACTACTGTCGAGCAAGAACTGGGGATTGAGTATGATAACATTCAAAAACAAGCTATCTGTGATGCTATCCAGAACAAGGTCTTTATCCTGACAGGTGGTCCTGGTACTGGTAAAACAACTGTTATCAATGGGATTATCGCTGTTTATGCCCTTTTAGAAGGACTTGACCTCAGAAAAAAAAGCAATCTACCTATTCTTCTTGCCGCTCCAACTGGACGAGCAGCTCGGCGCATGAATGAATTGACAGGTTTGCCTAGCGCGACCATACACCGTCATTTAGGAATGACAGGTGACGATGATACCAGTCATCTGGAAGATTATCTAGATGCTGACTTTATCATCGTAGATGAATTTTCCATGGTGGATACTTGGCTGGCCAACCAACTCTTCTCCAACATCTCTTCTAACAGTAAAATCCTCATCGTGGGTGACAGCGACCAGCTACCGTCTGTCAGCCCTGGACAGGTTCTAGCGGATCTGCTTCATATTCCCTTGATTCCTCAAACTCGCTTGGAAAAAATTTATCGGCAAAGCGAAGAATCAACTATCGTCACCCTAGCTAGTCAGATTCGACAGGGCATCTTGCCAGCTGATTTCATCCAGAAAAAAGCAGACCGTTCCTACTTTGAAATTGCTAGTGCTCATATCCCTGCTACTATTGAAAAGATTTTAGGCGCAGCCCTCAGAAGCGGCATCCCTGCCCGTGATATCCAGGTTCTGGCTCCCATGTACCGAGGGACTGCAGGAATTGATGCCATCAACCAACTCATGCAAGACCTCCTGAACCCACCACAAAAAGACCAACTCAGTTTTGAAGCTCCCCAGTGCCACTATCGTAAGGGAGATAAGGTCATTCACTTGGTCAACGATGCTGAAATCAATGTCTTTAATGGAGATTTAGGAGCCATCACAGACCTGATTCCTGGAAAATACACTGAGTCGAAACAAGACGAGATTGTCATTGATTTTGATGGCAATGAGGTCTCTTACCCACGTAACGAATGGTACAAGATTCGCTTGGCCTATGCCATGAGTATCCATAAGTCTCAGGGAAGTGAGTTCCCTGTTGTCATCCTACCGATTACCAGTGCTAGCCGACGTATGCTGGAGCGCAATCTCATCTATACAGCCATTACACGCGCCAAAAGCAAGCTTATCTTACTAGGTGAATTACAGGCCTTCGACTATGCTACCCAACACATCGGAACAGCTCGAAAAACCTATCTGATTGAACGCTTCAGTGATTTAATTGAAAATATTGAAGAAAAGCAACAAGCTATCTCTGAAACTGCCACACCACGTGACTCTGAACAATCCTACATCCTAACCGAAGAAAACTGGGACAGCATCCCAGCCATGATTGGGATTACAGACGCAGACCTCAAAGAGATTTTTGGAAAATAGTGCACAAGAAAACCCACCTAATCAGGTGGGATTTTTGTTTATTAATACTCAATGAAAATCAAAGAGCAAACTAGGAAGATAGCCGCAAGCTGTAGTTGAGTACGGTAAGGCGACGCTGACGTGGTTTGAATTTGATTTTCAAAGAGTATAAGATTATTTAACTGTTGCTGTGCTTGTAATCAATTCAACAGCTTTTTTGATTGTGATATCGTGTTTCAACATATCAGCTGAAAGCAAGCTTTGTACTTGAGCAACTTCCATGTTGTAGTCTGCTGCCAATTGCTCGATTTCTTTTTGGATTTCTTCTTCTGAAGCGTCAAAACCTTCAGCTTTAGCAACTGCTTCGATAACAAGGTTAGTCTTAGTACGTGACTCAGCTTCTGCTTGGTATTGTTTGTGAAGATCTTCTTGAGTAGTTCCAGTGATTTGGAAGTACATGTCAGGGTTGATACCTTGACGTTGCAAGTTTCCAAGGAATTCGTTTACTGAACGGTGAACTTCTTCGTGGATCATTTCTTCTGGAAGTTCTACGATTTCAGCATTTTCTACAGCTTTATCAATTGCTGCACCTTCAACGGCATCTTTGTATGCTTCTTCTTTAGCAGCAGCCAATTCGTTGCGGTATTTTTCTTTCAATTCAGCAAGTGTTTCAACTTCTTCATCGATGTCTTTTGCAAGCTCATCGTCAAGAGCTGGAACTTCTTTAGCTTTTACTTCGTGGATAGTTGTTACGAATTTAGCTTCTTTACCTGCAAGGTCTTCTGCTTGGTAGTCTTCTGGGAATGTTACGATAACATCAACAGTTTCACCAGCTGAGTGACCTACCAATTGGTCTTCGAAACCAGGGATGAATTGACCTGAACCAAGTCCAAGTGAGAAGTTTTCACCTTTTCCACCGTCAAATTCAACACCGTCGATAGAACCAACGAAGTCGATGACAACAGTGTCGCCGTTTTCAGCAGCAGCTTCTTTGATAACCAATTCAGCCAAGTTGTTGCGTTCGCGTTCGATACGCTCTTCAACGTCAGCGTCAGTTACTTCTTTTTCTACATCTACTGATACTTCAAGGTTTTTGTAGTCACCCAATTTTACTTCAGGTTTTGTAACAACTTCAGCTGTGATAACCCAATCTTGACCTTTTTCCATTGAAGTTACATCAATTTTTGGTTGAGCAACAACTTCAAGACCAGCTTCTTTTACAGCTGCTTCATAAGCGTTTGGCAAAAGAGCGTTCATAACGTCTTGGTAAAGTGACTCTTCACCAAATTTTTTGTCGAAGATAGGACGTGGAAGGTGACCTTTACGGAAACCTGGAACATTAAGAGATTTCTTCACTGAGTTGAAGACACGGTCCAATTCTGGTTTGATTTGGTCTTGAGAGATAGTGAAAGTCAAGACACCACGGTTTGTTTCTTTGTTTTCAAATGATACAGACATTCTGTCATTTCTCCTTAAAATTTTTTAAATACAGTCTATTATAACATAAATGAGCGACCTTTTTCAAGTAATGAATGCGCTTTTCAATCCTGCTGGAAGTATGGTTTCTTCTTAATTTTCTTTAGAATTCAAATATAATCTTATAAAAGGTATTCAGTAGTGGCTGATTACAGTTAAAAAACGAATCGCCCATACATCCCTCATTAGGCGATTCGTTTTTCTTATTTAACCACAACCACTTTGTAATATTCGTTTGAGTGTGGAGATTCAATCTTAATTTTTTGACCATAGAAACCATCGATTTCTTTGTCAAGATAATCTCTAACTCCTGATGGCAAGCGTTTCATCTTAAGAATCTCACCGGATTGATCCGCATAGGCTAGAATGTGATAGTGAGTAGTGGTTGCTCCATCATCAATCAGTACAAAGTAACCTGTTTTAAGCTTACCTTGTTCATTTTCTAAATAGTATAGTTTATTGTTATTGATTGTGAAGTAAGTAGACGGAAGTCT